>JAISFX010000116.1 GCA_031263385.1 Lactobacillus sp. | reverse complement strand
GAAATGGTTTAATGTGCTGACCGAACAAATGGAAGAAGCAACTCTTCCGTCCGTGGAGATTGATGTTGCTAAAGGGGAAGGGATTGAGACCTTTGAGGCCACCCCAAAACAGCCAAGCGTTAAGGAAAACCCTGTAAAGGAAAGCTCTGACACTAACAAAAATATGTACCATATATATGCAACTGCCTTGGGGGCTTTTGTATTGGGTATATTGATTGCTGTGTTTGTTATACGCTCAAAAGAAAAGAAAATAAACCACAAGAAAGAAGCGATGAAAGCTCTGCAAAGCAACGACTTTAGAAAAGCTGCTGACGAGATTGTGGCTTGGGGCAGAGATGAGTTTCCGGGAAAAAGAATAAACAATCTGGGAGATGTTGGCAAAGCATTCGGAAGTAAAGAGTTTGCCAAAGAACTAGATGCTTTTGATAATATGTTATATTCCGGCAAGACAGCAACTTTTGCAAAACAAAAGTTCTACACCGCACTTGGTAAAGCATCTAAGAAGAGATTCAAAAAAGAGGGTAAGAACCCCCTGCCCGATTTATATAAGTAAAACTAAGCGCCTTTAGTCTGAGGAGAAATTATGGAATCGAAACGATTGCCATTGGCTTTTTGTTTTTTGCCGGCATCACGCTCTATTCTTTTAACAATGGTAGAACCCGCTTTATCTAAAAGTTTTTTCATTAGATTGGAAGCAACTGTCTGCTCTTTCTCGGCTTTTGAGAAAAGAACAAAGCGATTTTGTTTTTCAGTAAGGCGGTTCTTTTCCTTGGTTCCTTCCATCTCAATAGAGACAACCATTTGTAAGCGGCTGTTTTCTTCATTAACGGCCTCAACCTTTGCTCTCAAAACCTTGGGGCGGACAATATAGTCTGCTTTAGTGGGGTCAAACGTGAGGCTGACAACATCGCTGTTATCAAATAGATCTCTGATAACCTGAGAATGTTGTGATGATCTGGTATTGTTATAGAACTCAAGAGGAGCAACATAAACCAAGCTTTTGGTGCTTTTTTCAGGGACAACTCTGGCAGAGGCTAAAACCTCTGGGCTGCCCTCTCCCACAGACTGCGAACCAGCAAGCATCTGTGCGCTATCGCCGCCCATGTTGTTAACATAATCACTTAAAATCGCGAAGATATTTTCACTATGAATAAAGCCAGTTATCTCAACACAAATTTCTTCATCATCTTGTTTGACGGTTCTGACAGTCATGTCCTCTATCATATTATCAACAATATTATAAGTCATTACATTGAAGTCATGCTCATCCATGTTTTTTCTGAAATCAGCGAGGTCTGCAATATCACCAACTGCCAAAAAGCTAGCCTTATCAGTAACTCTGGCACGGACAGAAGATTTGACATCTCCTTGTTTGATTTTTTCACAGGCAGCCCCATATATGGCAACAGAATCATCATCCAAAGAACGGTTCTCAAGGCTGAGATTGCTCTCAGCCTGTGCAGTACCGGCAATGAATATTCCTGCCAAAAGGATTATTCTGTAAAAAAACTTCATCTGTTACCACCAGCTTCCATCTGTTTGTACTCTTTTTATTACTTCTGACCATTCTTTTACTAGATTATTGCGGCTGTCTATTAACCTAAGGTTATATTGAATGGCATAATCTAAGCCGTCGTCAATGATTATGGAATTGACGTTTATCTCAACGTGATAATCAGCATCGGAGATATTGCTGACCATTTTGAAGGTTCTAGAACCAACCAACATGTCTCTGGTAACTTTTCTAGAGAAATAGAAACCATTGTCAACTACGCCATCTTCTGTCTGGACGTCTGTTACATATAATGTTGGAACAGGCTTGCGGTCATAGATAAAACCAGTTTCTTTAAGCATTTTGTTGGTAGTTCTTGTGGCAACAATCTCATAAACCTCAGGGGTTACTGTCTCCTCCCAAAGGTCAATTGTGCCTTGCGGAGTATCTACGATATAAACATCTCTTTCTCTGTACTTTTTATAATCGCGTGGTCTTTCTGAGATTTCCAAAAGCTCTTCCTGATGATAACGCATTGGCTCAGGTTCAGAAACAGAATCGTAAACTATAACATCTCTTTGAGCATAAACCTCTACCGGCACAGGGGCTGCCAAAGGTTCAGGCTGGAATTCTGCCACAGCTACAGAAGTATCAACAATAACCTCAGGCTCAATAATCTCATACATTGGAAGAGGTTCTGAAGCAACAGTTACAACAGGTGCGCTGTCTATACATTCTCCGTCAGTGTGCAAATGAGCTCTGTGAGGGGGGACTCTTTCACAACCTTCGCGTTTGCCGGGCTTGCGAGAACTTGCCGTTCTGTATTCCTTAGGCTGTGAGGAGGTTGCTGTTTGGGTGTCATCATCCTTGCCAAACAAATATTCCCAAAAAGTGAGAGAATCACTATCTTCTTCTACCTGAGGCTGGCTGGCAGCTTCAACGTTATCATCCTTGCCAAACAAGTATTCCCAAATGGTGTTGCCTTCATCTTCTTTAGGGGTTTGCTGACGAGCAGGAGGTGTTCTGCGCGGGCGACGGTTGCTGGCATGGGTAACTGTTGTAGTTGCTTCAGGTGCCGTAGCTGTTGTCTGCGGTGACTGAGCAACGGGTTCTTGTGACTGATTTACGACATTGGTGCCATCGCCAAACATATATTGTCTGTTCTGGAACTCCCTTTCCTCTCGAGAGGCGCAAGAAATAACGGCCAGAGCACTTAACATCACAACGATTTTCTTCATGGTTTAATCCCCACACATTTATACATGGTTTGAATATAAAACATATTTAAGGCTCTTTCACTTATTTTTTTCAACTTATCAAGACCCAATATAGCAATCTGAAGCTTGTTTAATATTTGCTTTTTTGTTATTTTTAATCTATATAGAGGTATGGGAAACTATCGACAAGCAATATCAAGCTTTTGAGGCTTATATTGAAGATGTTTCCAAACTAAACTATGAGGGACAAATGATTATAACTTTTTCTGTGGTGCTACTTGGTATTTTGGCAATTTGCAGACCTTTACAAAGAAACCCACTTTATATGCTGCACTGTGCTTTAGTTATCGGGGCGGCTTATTATGTCGAAAATAATATGTTTAAGGTTACCCCTTTTGCGCCGAAAACCTTTCTTTTGCTGATTGTGTTCCATCTGGTATTCATCAATATTACGACATTTATAGCATATTGGCTCGACAAGAGAGCTGCCAAAAAAGGTGCGTGGAGAATATCTGAAAAAAGATTACACCAGTTGGAGCTTATGGGCGGAATTCTCGGTGCTTTCTTAGGGCAGGTTATATTGCGCCACAAAAGCAATAAAAAAGAGTATAAAAGCGTTTTTGTATTGATAATTATACTACAGGCATCTATTGTTTTGGGTATTCTGAAATTTTTAAGTTTAATTTAGTAAAGTAGTGATAAAAATAATTATATTGAGATAATTTGAAGGTGTTTTATGCAAGATTTAGATAGTATTCAAAACGTAGATTTTACAAGAAATTATAAAAGAATGTGGCCGTTTGTTAAACCTTATTGGTTTAGAGCCTTGTTAGCGGTTTTGTTAAGCATACCAATTGGGGCGCTCGATGCTGTTGTAGCATGGGCTTTGAAGCCTTATATGGATGTGGTGCTGGCTGGGAAAGCTGACCATTCTCCGCTGTTTATACCCCTTTTGATAATTGGCTTTACAACATTCCAGGGTATGTTGAACTATTTTGCAACGTATTTAAATGCGTGGGTTGGTGTTAAAATTAATCATGACCTGAAAAAAGCCCTGTTTAATAAACTTATCGATTTTGAAACATCTTTTTATGATAAAACAACATCAGGTTCTGTAGTACAACGTTTTGCATCTGATGCTGACGCAGCCTGTACCGGACTTTTGGATAACCTAAAGCTGTTTGTCTCAAGATTATGTTCATCTCTAGCGCTTATTGCTGTTTTGATATATAACTCTTGGCAGTTGTCAATAATTGCTATTGTGGTGCTTATATGTGCGCTGTTACCTTTGGCGCAGTTAAAAAGAAGAATTAAGAGCTTTGTGATAAGAAGCGTTTTGGAAGGCTCTAAGGTTTATTCTGTATATAATGAAACATTTGCAGGTAACAAGACTATTTCTTCTTACAACCTCAAAAAGAAAATGTTCGGCAGATTTGAAGATTATTTGAAGGTGTTGTTCAAACTAAGCATGAAAGTTACTCAAAAGACAGCTTGGCTTACACCGGTAATGCATATTGTGGTATCAATCGGCATTGCTGCGGTTATCGGATACGGAAGCTATCTCATAATTAACGGTACAATTACTGCCGGTAACTTTGTTTCTTTCATTACAGCATTGATTATGCTTTATGGGCCGATAAAAGGTATTGGTAAAAACTTTAGTGCAGTTCAACTTTCATTCCTTGCGATTGAGCGTGTATTTTCATTGCTTGAGCAACCTGTAAAAATCAAAAACAAAAGAGGGGCAAAGCCTCTTGATAAGATTAAAAAAGATATCGAATTTAATGATGTGTGGTTTGAGTATAACGAAGGGGCTCCTGTTCTTAAGGGTATTAACCTAAAAGTTAAGGCAGGCACAACTATCGCCCTGGTCGGAAACTCCGGCGGAGGAAAAACTACTATCGTGAACCTATTGCCGCGCTTTTATGATGTCAATAAAGGCAGCATTAAAATAGACGGTGTTGATGTGAGAGATTTAAAGCTGGAATCTCTTAGAGAAAATATTGCAGTAGTGTTCCAAGACAACTTCTTGTTCTCAGGCACTATCAAAGAAAATATCTTGATGGGCAAAGAAGATGCTACAGATGCACAGATTGAAAAAGCATTGAGCATGGCTTATTTGGACGAGTTTGTTGCAGGGCTCGAAAATGGTCTTGATACAGAAATTGGCGAAAGAGGATGCTCTTTGTCAGGCGGGCAGAAACAGCGCTTGGCTATTGCAAGAGCATTTGTTAAAGACGCACCTGTTGTTATTTTGGATGAGGCGACTTCGGCTCTTGATAACAAAGCTGAGGCTATTGTTCAGAAAGCTATTGATAACCTGATGAAAAACCGTACCGTATTTGTTATTGCGCACAGGCTTTCAACTGTTCAAAATGCTGACAAAATCGTGGTTCTTAATGATGGCGAAATTGTTGAAGAAGGAAAGCATGAAAACCTTCTGGAAGTAGAGAACGGGGCATATAGAGCACTGTATAATGCACAGTTTAAGACAAGGCCAGAAAGCGGTAAAAAAGCTAGTTAGGAAGATTACCTTTTATTAAGGCGGCAGATATAGCAACTGCGGCTATTAGAAATATTTTGCCGACGTTCTTAAGTGCGGCGAATTTGACTTCTCTGAATTGCTCTTTATTAAAAAAACTGTTCAACGGGGTTTGGTATGTTTTTTTGCCACAAGTAGCGCATGGGTATTTGTAGCTGACTTTTACCCTTCTTTTATCAAGACCAAATAGGTAACAATGTTCTCCGTCTTTGGCAATGCCCTCTTTCCGTGGCTTTAGGGCAATTTTTAAGGCTTCTTCACAGCTATATGTATGAACTGCCTCGCACTTTGTGCATTTGAAGTTTATACTGTTATTAAACTTGCGGGCATATTTACGAGGAAGCATAATGCCTGTATATAAAAGCAAGCAAAAGCTTAAGAACAAACAAAGGCTGATTATAACATCTAAAAACAAACTCACATTTTATCCCCTATAACCCCTAGAAAACCTTGGGACTGCACCCGTGCGACGGGAGCGTTAAAAAAACACAGAAGGAGTTTTTATATCTTACTCCTACAATCCCAGAAAACCTTGGGACTGCATTTCGTAGAACTTATGGTAGAGGCCTTTTTTGCGCAAAAGTGTCGCATGTGTTCCTGTCTCTACTATTTTACCTTTATCCATTACGATAATCTTATCCATTTCTTTTAAGGTTGATAAGCGGTGAGCAATGGCTATTACGGTTTTGCCTTTCATTAAATCACGCATAGAGTCCTGAATGTATTTTTCGCTAGAGCTGTCTAAGGCAGAAGTTGCCTCGTCTAAAATAAGGATTGGTGCGTTTTTAAGAATTGCCCTAGCAATGGCAATGCGTTGTCTTTCCCCGCCAGATAACATTACTCCGCGCTCACCAACTTTGCTTTGGTAGCCTTGCGGCATGCTCATAATAAAGTCATGGATATAGGCCTTCTTTGCGGCATCCTTAACTTGTTTGTCGGTGGCTGTCAAATTACCATAGCGAATGTTTTCCATAATGGTACGATTAAACAAGCTTGGGTCCTGCGGGATTAAGGCTATGTTTTTACGCAGGCTGGACTGAGTAACCTTGCTGATGTTTTGTTCATCAATTAAAATCTTGCCTTTTTGGATGTTATAATAACGAGATAGAATCTTGACAAGGGTTGATTTGCCTGAGCCAGAGTGCCCGACGAGGCCGATTTTTTCTCCGGCTTTTATGTTGAGGCTGAAGTCTTTGAAAAGCGGCTCAGCACCTTTATAGTGATAGGTTATGTTATCAAAATCTATCTTGCCTTTTTTCATTTTTATATCCTTGGCTTTGGGAGAATCTACAACATCATAAGTTTTGGTTATGAGGCGCAAGCCATCATTGATGCCGCCATAGAGCTTAAAGAAATTGGTCAGATTTTGAGAGAAATGATGTTTTAATCCAACAACCATGGTGATTAATGATTGAATCAAAACAAACTGAGCGATATCAATATAGCTCTTGTACCAATACCAAACAGGAATAATAAAAAATGTTATCTGAATAAGCGACTGGAAAAGACCTTGCCACACAAAGAACCAAGCATATTTTATGGTCTCTAGGCGGTCAGCATTTACATAGGCTTTACGGGCTGTTAGATAGCGTTTTTTCTCAACAAAATAGTTGCTGAAGCTTTTAACCAAAGATGCATTTGAAATGCTGTCTACCAAGATGCCTTCTGATTCTGATGAGGCTTTGGATCTTTTTTCAGAATAAACTGCCAAGCGTTTGGTAAGTTTGCAGATTACAAAAATGTATAAAATGCTCATCAAAAGCATTATTACCGAAAGGCTGAAACTTGCCTGAGCAATAAATGTGAAGGTTATAGTTAAGCCAATAGCCGGATATATGAAACCCCATAAGATATTATAGTATATCTGATAACTGTTCATGATTATGGTTTGGATTTTGGCAGCTACATTGCCTGCCATTTCCTCTGCAAAAAACGATGTTGAGTGTTTGTGGACATGAGAGAATAAGTCCTTTGAGATGAAATATGCATAATGAGGTAAAAAGCGAGCCTCAACAAAGGTTGTGATTTCATAACAAAGTCTGTGGAGCAGATACGCCCCCGTGGCCATTAACGAGAGCAATATTGCGCTGTTGAACAGGATGTCTCTGTCATCTGATAGAGAAATGGTCTCAACAATTTGAGAGACATAATACAATGAAAGCCTTATAAAAAATTCTCCGCCGATGACAAGCAGAACAACAATCAAAAACAAAGTTCTTTGACGTGATAAATACTTCCATAAAAA
>JAISFX010000108.1 GCA_031263385.1 Lactobacillus sp. | reverse complement strand
GGACCGTCTTTATTATGAGCTTAAGCAGGAAGAAAAATTACATAACTTACGTTACATATACCCCTCAATGATGAGACGTCCTTATAAGAACAAGGACTACCTTCTTATCGTCTTTTCTTCTGACCGAGGGTTGGCTGGCAGCTTTAACTATACTGTTGCCAAAGCGGCCATTCAGAGAATAGATGAGCTTGAGGCCGAAGGTATTAATGTAAAGGTAATTTGTATCGGCAAAAAAGCTTATGACATCATCAGGCGTACTCATGAAAAAAACATTGATGAATACCGTGATGACTTGGGCAAAAAAGGTGCGGATTATAAAGAGATGAAGAGCTTTGGCTTCAAAATTTTAAACCGTTTTAATGGTCGCGATATTGATGTTGTTGAGGTTATTACATCCAAGTTTATTTCTGCAATCAACAGAGAAGTTGTCCCTCGTCAGGTTCTTCCAATAATTTTAACTAAGCCGGAAGAATTTGAGCAAGACCCAAGCATGGTTGATAATGCAGCTTATGAATATGAATCAGATAAAATGACAATGCTGACAGAAACATTGGCGCTTTTATTCAGAGCTTTCATTTTTCAGGCAATGGTTCATTCTCAGGCAAGTGAGCACAGCGCGCGTATGACTTCTATGGATAACGCGACCCGCAACGCTCAAGACATAATCAAAAACTTAACATTAAAATATAATGGCATTCGCCAAAGCGCAATTACTACCGAGCTGATAGAGATTATCGCCGGTGCAGAAGCTGTTTAAGAAGGAGCATAAAAATGGTCGAGAAAAAGAAGACAACTGCAAAGAAAATTACCAAGGCACCAGCCAAAAAAGCTGCACCAGCCAAAAAAGTCGCGCCGGCTAAAAAGCCTGTAGCTAAGAAACTTGTAGCAGCCAAAGCTTCTGTAAAGAAGGTTGAAAAAGCACTAACCGCTCCTGCAAAAGCAAAAACAGGCACACACAAGGTTGACCCTAAAAAGACATCTAAGCCAAAAGCCAATGTACCTAATAAGTACACTGTTGGCAAAAAAGACGAAGTCGGATATGTGTATCAGGTTTTGGGCGCGGTTGTTGACGTAAAGTTTGATGATGTTGACGAACTTCCTAACATCTTGACCGCTTTGGAATGCGATAACAAAGGCAATAAGTTAGTTCTTGAAGTTGCACAACAGCTTGGAGAAAATGTTGTAAGAACAATCGCAATGGAGACCACCGATGGTCTTGTCCGCGGTCAGCCTGTTGTAAACACCAAAGAGCCAATTAAAGTTCCTGTCGGAAGAGACATGCTCGGCCGTATCATCAACGTTATCGGACAGCCTGTTGATGAAAGAGGCGCTCTAAACGTTAAGGAGTATCACCCAATTCACCGTGACGCTCCAGCCTTTGTTGACCAGTCTACAGATACAGAAGTTTTGACAACAGGCATTAAAGTAATCGACCTTCTTGAGCCATACGCCAAAGGCGGTAAAATAGGTCTGTTCGGCGGCGCCGGCGTGGGTAAGACAGTGTTGATTATGGAGCTTATTAATAACATTGCAAAAGGCCACGGCGGCTACTCAGTTTTTGCAGGTGTAGGAGAGCGTACTCGTGAGGGTAACGACCTTTATAACGAGATGATTGAATCAGGCGTTATTGACTTAAAAGGTAAAAACTCAAAAACAGTTCTTGTTTATGGTCAGATGAATGAGCCTCCTGGAGCCCGTGCCCGTGTAGCATTAACCGGTCTTACTCAGGCAGAATATTTCCGCGATGAAGAGCATCAAGACGTGTTATTCTTCGTTGATAACATCTTCCGTTTTACTCAGGCTGGTTCAGAGGTTTCTGCGATGCTGGGTCGTATCCCTTCAGCCGTGGGCTACCAGCCTACGCTTGGTACTGATATGGGTGGCATGCAAGAGCGCATTACCTCTACTAAAGATGGTTCTATTACTTCTGTACAAGCGGTATATGTTCCTGCCGATGACTTGACAGACCCCGCTCCGGCAACAACCTTTGCTCACTTGGATGCAACCACTGTGTTGTCTCGTTCTATTGCTGAGCTAGGAATTTATCCGGCGGTTGACCCATTAGACTCAACCAGTCGAATTCTAGACCCGGTAGTTGTTGGAGATGAGCACTATCAAGTTGCACGTCAAGTTCAAGAAGTTTTACAAAAATATAAATCACTTCAAGACATCATCGCCATTCTTGGTATGGATGAGCTTGGCGAAGAAGATAAATTAGTGGTTTCTCGTGCTCGTAAAATCCAAAGATTTTTCTCTCAGCCATTCCACGTTGCTGAGGTGTTCACCGGCATCCCCGGAGTGTTTGTAAAATTAGAAGACACTATCAGAGGGTTTAAAGAAATCCTTGAAGGTAAACATGACAATGTTCCAGAGCAGGCGTTCTTTATGGCTGGTACAATTGAAGAGGTTCTTGAGAAAGCCAAAAAATTTAAAGACATAGATAAAAAAGAAGATAAACCAGAAGAAGATAAAAAATCTAAAAAGAAATAAGGTGTAGTCATGGCAAGTGATAACATAACATTAAAAATTACCACTCCGGCAGGAATACTTCGCAATGAAGAAGTTTATCGTGTTGTAATCCCGGGAGCACATGGCAATATAACTGTTATAAAGGGCAGGGCTCCAACCTCCATTCTTTTTGAGCGTGGTTTAATTATAGTGTTAGATAGAAACAACCATGCCGTTGAAAAATA
>JAISFX010000080.1 GCA_031263385.1 Lactobacillus sp. | reverse complement strand
ATTACTTGATGACTTAATTATTGAAATAAGCCAAAGTCTTGGTACTACCATAATTGTTGTAACTCACGAACTGGCTTCGATTTTTGCAATCGGCACTGATTCCATATTCCTAGATGCTGAATCTAAAACCGCCATTGCTCATGGCAACCCGAGAGATTTGTTAAAGAATCCTCCAAACAAAACTGTATTAAACTTCTTAACCAGGGGAGAAAAATAAAATGGCAAAGACCCCAAATAAAAAAATGATAGGTCTTTTTACTTTAACTGGGTTATCGTTATTTGTTGCGATGCTGCTGCTCCTTTTAGGAGACAAGCTCTTCGTCAATGAGGATGATTTGGTGGTTTTTTATTTTGAAGAATCAATCAAAGGCCTGAGCGTTGGATCGCCGGTGGTTCTTCAAGGTGTTGAAATCGGTAAGGTGATGAAAATAGACATTATTGCTGATGATGAAGACCTAAGCTTTTTAATTCCTGTTTATGTAAGGTTTAATTCAACCCGCATTATGGAAGAAGATCATATAGAAAAAAGTAAAGACTATTGGATGGACAAGCTTGTTAAGAAAGGTCTTAGAGCACGTCTTGTTACTCAAAACCTTCTTACCGGACAATTGATGATAGAACTTCTCTTTGCACCAGAAACACAGGTCACCTACAAAGGAAGAGGACTTCACATTGAGATACCAACCACATTATCATCTTTGGGAGAACTATCTAATGCACTGCAAGATTTACCAATCAGACAAAGTATAGAAAAGTTTGGTTCATTAATGGATGAGACAACCTCTCTGGTACAAGGGCTGAACAGAAGCATTGCAACTTCAAAAATCAATACTGCAGACACTATTTCAAACTTCAATAAAACCATGCGAGACATTGGCGATGCTGCTCAGGCTTTACGCAACTTTGCAGATTATATTGAAAGACACCCTGAGGCATTACTTAAAGGTAAAGGAAAATACTAATGAAAAGATATTCAACCACATCTTCTAAAATATTTTTAACAACAGCCCTGTTTATGTTGTTGGCTGCTTGTGGAACAACTCAGCCTACAAAGTTTTATACCTTAAACCCTATGGACACATCATCAGTTAAGACAATTGATAGCCGCAATATAGTCATTGGTGTAGATGCTGTGAATATTGCCGGCTACATTGAGCGCCCTCAGATTGTTACCATCGGCGAAGGCTCAGAGCTCAACATGTCAGAATTCAATCGCTGGGCAGAGGCTTTGTCCTACTCTATTCAAAGAGTTGTTGCTGAGAATGTTTCTGCCTACATGAAAAACGGCATGGCAAAACCTTTAACCCAACGTCGCAATAGTTATGACTATGTAATTTCTATAGAGATTAATAAGTTTGACGGCAAGTTCAATGATAAAGCCCAGCTTGATGCATGGTGGATTATTACCGACAAAAACGGCAACACCAAAGCCAGAGAATATACAAAGTTAGAAGCTCCTCTGGGTAGCACTTATAATGACTTGGTAGAAAAACAAAGCGAGCTTTTGTCAGATTTATCAACTAAGATTGCCAAGAAGATGAGCAAAATCTAAGCCCCTCTTGCTGATGATGAACTCATCCCTAAAAGTCGGGAATTTGTAGAAGATGCGTTTTCTTCGTTCTCTTTAAGATTTTTCTTATTGATTCCTAAGATACGCTCTTCTGCAAGTCCTTTCTCTATTTTATTTATTTCTTCTAAAGGCTTGTCAAACTGCTTTGATTTTGATTGTCCGTCGAAAGGCATGTGCTCAATTTTTATCGAGTTGTTTGTGTTTTTGTTAAGCCCTTCACCCAATGATTCTGCCCAGCCTTTTCTGAAAGGTCTCAGTTTGTTCAACACCACTTTGGTTGCCAAGGTGTTCTTTACTGTCTTGTCAACTTCAGGTGCTGCCAGTACAGCCTCAACAATATCAGCCAAATCTTTACCGTCTAATGTTTCTCTATTTTGAATTATGTTACCGTCTTTGTCTTTAAGCTCTTTTTGATATTCCATAATATCAGAAAGCGCAGTTAAACCTTTTTGAACATCGGCAATATAATTCGTGCTGATTTTAACATTGTTTAGTTTATCAAGTCTTTTAAGTTTGCTAAACATGTATTCATCAATAGGCTTACCGGTTCTTGCGGCCCTGATAACACCATAAAGCATTTCGCCAAGCATAACCTTGTCTTTTTTATCGGGTGCATTTTTCATTTGTGCGCCGGTATCAAATATTCCAATAACAAATTTCTTAAGCCCGTCATTCTCTGTCTTGGCAAAATTTTGCTGCCCAATATGTCGGTCAATATCCCACACATCTCCGCGCAACAAATTATAAAGCTCGTTGGTAACATACGCCTTAGCGGCCAATTTTTTATCTTCGAGTGCCATTTTATCAGAAGCCAATGAGTGCCCTCTAGCCATGTCCATAACTTTATAGCTTACATTGTCTTTTCCTGTTCCAAAGAACTCCCAGTCAGCAACTTTTGGCTCAAATTCCGTGCCATCAACAGTAATCTTAACGCCGCCATATATCTC
>JAISFX010000042.1 GCA_031263385.1 Lactobacillus sp. | reverse complement strand
TTGTATTTATGCTGTAATGAGTAGTTTGATTTTTGCTATGGTGATTGATAAGAATTTGAGCTTAACCAAAAAGATAGCATTCTCTTTGCTTTTGATTTTTATGATGTTGAGTAATATATTCTATGATTTTTAGAAATTAGTGGACGCCTGAATCGGTTATAACCGGTGGAGCTTATGGAGTTGGGGTAAGTGAAGGAGGTGCTGATGACTATGTTAAAAATATTGGTTTGGGAGTTTTGAGTTCTTACGCCGGAAATAGACTTACACAGAGAGCATTTGGCAGAGGAAATGTTAATAGTTCTAGAAATCTATTAGAGCAAAGTATAAACAGTGGGACAAACAACCTCTTGGGAAGAGCCTATAAAACATATTATTCTGATGAAGAATAAGGTTGTTTCCAATTAAAATGTAAATTAGTATAATTCATAAAGAGGGAGAGATTGGGTGAAAGTGGTAAAAGGAATATATGTTGTAATTAGAATTGGCTTTTTTGCTTGGTGTTGGGCTATTGCAGGTTTCATCATAGTTCTTCAAATGGCACGAGCACTTTCGCCTATTGTCATTGTTTATGATGTAACCTTAATGTTATACTTTTTTATCATTCCTAGACTATGGGAACATAAAAAAGGGGTGAAATTTGATAATATAGACGAAGTTTATAAATTTATTGGAACAATAGTGTTTGGTTGTTTTGGTTATTATATTATGGAATATGTATATCAGTTATAAAACAAAGGATAAGGCAACAGTAAATTGTTTGGAGATTTTTTATGGGTAAGAAATGTGTATGGGGGATTGTGGTGGTTTGTGTCTTGTCAGCGGTTATTGCGGCAGGATTTTTTTGTGTAAGAGAGATGCAAAAAACACCGGAAGAAAAATTATGTGCTTTGGCGTATAGCTCTATTAAGAAGAAGGGGGCTGATTATGGGCTTAGGCCAGTGTCTTATGAGACAGAGCCTCAGTGCAGGATATGGATAAAGAATATGTCTGACACATATTATTGCGCCAAGATGTCTCTAGCCTCTGCAGTAGATAAGCATGGGGCAAAGGTAAGGATATTCTCTAACCCGTTTAAGTACAACAACACTAGCAATGATTGCCCTTATGGTAATGTGCTTAATATTCCAAAGAATGAAGTTATTAAAGTTGATTTTTATACCTATAATGCAGAGGAGATTGCGAGTGTGGATGTGGATCTGGAAGCTAAGGATTTGGCGCTAGAGCTGCAAGAACTTGAGAAAGCTAAGAAAGAAGTTGAAGAAAAGAAAAAAAGAAACTCGGAAGAAAACGAAAAGCTGAAAGAAGAGCTTTCTAAAAAGTTAGGACGCTCTGCAACAATCGGCGATGTGATAAGATATAAGATGATGGAGTTTGGAGAAAAGCTCGAAGAAGGTATGGAAAGATTGTTGGATGAAAACATTATGTGATTTAGATTTATCTGCAAAGAAGGTGGTGATTTTTGATATGGACGGCACCTTGATTGATTCTGTTGGGATATGGAATGTAACAGACTGCAAGCTGATATATAATTTATCAAAACATGAGGTTTCAGAAGAGCAGGTTCAGCTTGAAAGAGACAGTTTTATAACCAGCAATAACACTACAGATATATACCTTGCATATTGTGGTTATTTGGCAGAGAAATATAAAATTGATATGCCTTCTGAGGAGATATTAAAGCTTAGGTGGGGTATTTCTGATGAGTTTTTAGAGCGAGATGTTGATTATAGAAAAGATGCAGATTTGGTTTTGAAAGAGCTTAAAAGGCAAGGTTATAAGCTTGCTTTGGCAACAATAACCACGCAGAGGCAACTGGATATTTATAAAAACATTAATAAAAATACGATGTCAAAAGCCAATATAGCAGACGTTTTTGATTTGGTTATATCTAAAGAAGATGTTTTGCATAAAAAGCCTCACCCAGAGATTTATCTGAAGGTATTGGAACAGCTTGGTGTAAGTGCTGATGAAGCGCTGGTGTTTGAGGACTCTTTGGTGGGTGTGCAGGCTGCTAAAAATGCAGGTATTGAGGTTGTAAGTGTTTGTGATAAATATTCAGATGCAGATAGAAAAGAAATTGATGATTTGTCAGATTATAAAATAAAAAATTATGCCGAAGTGTTTGATATTCTTTAAAATGAGGCACACTTTTTTTGGTTGAAGCTTGGGCATTATCTTTTTGTGATACGGTAATAGAATCTTAATAGAATTGTTATAGCGTATTGTAATATGACTTTTGACAATGAGGACCGGATGATAAAGTTTAAGACCATAGCTTCAAGGATTATAGTTTCGGTTATTCCCGTTATAGCGATTTCTACAATTTTATTTATGTCAGTGATATATGCGGTTGCTTATCAGCAAACGAATATGCATATTCATAATAGTATGGTTGATACGGTTCACAAGGTTGCTCAGGATGTTCAGAGGTTGCTTGATAAGAATGCAGGCATTGCATCTAGTATGGCTATTTATTCAACCGATGCAACGATGGATATGCTCAAGTCAGAGGCCTTTCCGGAATTTGTTTTAAAAAGTATTTTCTCAAATATAAATACAGTGGGCGGCGGGGTATGGTTTGAGCCCTATAAGGTTTATGAGGACCAAAAATATTATAGTGCATATGCATATGATGATGGTGAAGAGCCAAGAGTGACTATGGATTATGCTGACCAAGTGGATTATCATAATGAAATATGGTATTTGGACGGTAAAAATTCGGGTGGGGAGGTCGTTTGGTCAGATATTTATTTTGACCCGGTAGCTGCTGTTACGATGATTACGGCAACAAAGCCTTTTTATGATAAATCAGGAAATATGCTTGGTGTTACAACGGCCGATATGGATTTAACAAATATTAAAAACATATCAAGAGAAACCAGATTTGGTAAAACAGGGCGGTCGTTTATTATTGGTGATCATGGTGAGTTTATATCTTATTTGGATAATAGCCGAACCATATTTAATAAAATTCAAGAAGATAAAGATGAGGTTTTGGCAGACCTTGGCAAAGAGATAATGAGAAATAAGCACGGCTCTGTTGAGGTAAATCTAAATGGTGTTCAACGCAGTGTATATTACGACACGATGCCTATTGGTTGGAAGATTATTATCTTAGTTGATACCGAAGAGATTAAGTCTTCGGTCATGGGTTTGGTTTTAATTATGGGAGCGCTTCCAATCTTAGGGCTTATTATTGCAACGATATGTATTTTGTTGGTGGCCAGACATATTAAAAAGATTGTTGATAAGGTTAACTTGTTTGCAGATAAGGCAGCATCAGGAGATTTGTCAGAGCGTATTAAGGTTATTGAGACTGACGAGTTTGGAGAGATGGAAGAGCATCTTAACCAGATGATTACAAATATGAGTGAGATGACTGATAAGAATAAAGAAATGCTGCACATTGCTCAGGCAGCTAGTCAGTCTAAAAGTGAATTTTTATCTCGAATGAGCCATGAAATTCGGACACCAATGAACGCGATTATAGGTATGACTAATATTGCGCTGGATAGCGGTGATCCAGACAGGGTGAAAGATTGTCTTGAAAAGACTAAAGACGCATCAGCACATTTGTTGTCGCTTATTAATGATATTTTGGATATGGCAAAGATTGAAGCAAATAAGCTAGAGATAAATAATACTGAATTTGATCTTCATAAAAAACTTAAGAATGTTTGCGATCTTATGAGTGTAAGGGCATTAGAGAAAGATATATGCTTTACAGTGGATATTGCTGATAAGGTTCCGCAATATGTTGTGAGTGATGAACTTAGGATTGCGCAGGTGCTTAATAATATTATTGGAAATTCAATTAAATTTACTCCAGAGAACGGGGCTATAAAGATTTCTGCCGAGGCAGAGGATATTAAAGATACTGAGGGTGAAGTGCTGGTGAAGATTCATGTTAAAGACACCGGCATCGGAATCCCTAAAGATAGTATTGAAAGGTTAT
>JAISFX010000029.1 GCA_031263385.1 Lactobacillus sp. | reverse complement strand
CATATTGATGTAATTGTTCAAGGCCAAGGTTTGGGTAGAATATAGTTTTTTTAAGACTTCTATCTCTCCATCGCTAAGATTAAGAGCATCAAATTCTTTTTGTTGCTCTGGGGTGCGACTATCAAGACTTGCAAGAGCTATAGTTCTTGCATCTTTTAACCCTTGAGAATTTTTAAAAGTTTCAACCATATGTTTGCCGACGACATTAAAGAGGTTATCAACAGTATTTTGTATATCTAAATACACTTGAAGTTCTTCAAACCTCTGCTGTTGTCCTTGCGTGCGTACACCTAGATTTGCTAAGTTCTTAAACTCAGTGGCAGTTTCCATAGAGTTAATTAGCACATTTAAATACTGTGTCATAAATAGGGTTTTTGCGGTTATATTTTGTGCGTCAATATCGTCAACCATTTTAATCAGTATATCAGCAACGGCAAGCATTTCTTGTTCTCTTCCAGGAGTTTTTGACACATTAGCAGCATAATTTAACAAATACTCCGCTGCCAATTGTTGTTTGCCATTTTCTCTAGCAGTTTTCATAATTTCTTCTATTTCAACCGTAGTTAAAGATTGTCCTATTGACTTTGGATTAATTCCAAAAGAAACAAGTCCTGCAGATGCATATAAATAGTTTATTTGTTCGTTAACAGAAAGTCCTTCTGGTATTACCGAACTATTAATAACTTGCATTACATTTTCTTTTATCATTTTGGCATAAACTTCATCTTCTCCATCTGCATTTGCGCCAGAAGTCTTAAAGAAATTATTTTCTTTTATTTTATAAATAATAACCTCATTTAAAATAAATCTTGTTAAATTGGATGTCGATACTGTTTTCAATGTTACATTTAGTGACTTTTTAATTTCATTTAAATCTTTCTTTATCTTGCTTTCTGTTTCTTTTAATTTCGCTATGTCTTCTTTACTAATACCTTCTTTTCTAATTTCTATTTGAGTATCTTTTAATGTTTTCTGGAGAGCAGTTACATTTTCAATATCTTTTAAACTAATACCGCAGCTTTCATAAAATCTGTTTAAAACAATATCAATTTCTGCAGCTGGCATATTAATACCAATAATATTGAAAGTTTCAATCATATTCTCTTTAAATTTTAACGGATCAGACTTTAAAATACGGGTAGCTTCTATCACATTATCTGCATCTAAGCCATGTGATGCTAAAAATTCTAATTGTTCCATTTTTGTTTTGCCTATATCATCAGGCATTTCATCAAACAGTTCTTGGAAAATTTCTCCAGCCATGGAATCGCCAAAAATAAGCTTTCCAACTACACCGGCAAGCCTTTCTTTTATTCCATTTTCATATAGGTAACTCATAGCTTCATTTTTCATAAATCCTGACTCGCCTACAGCAACTATCGGGTCCATAATTGTACCTAAACCAGGAGAACTCAATAATGCGGGAGTTAATATAGGTTGCAATACCTGAACAATGCTTGAGAAAACTATCATTTGGGGATTTGTCATTTGTTCAAAGCTTTGAAGGAAAACATCGTTTATTGCTTCTTTGCTGAAATTTGAATCATTTAAGCTAGTACCTTTCTCAAGTAGTCCCATACCTGTAACTTTGTCTATTATAACAAGCGCTCCGTCTGGATCAGTAACAATGTCGCCTAATCCTATCTTAATTAAGAATTTTTGTCCTATTGCAGATGCAAAGGCAAGCCTTGTGTTCATAATAGACATATTTATAGACATCTTCAAAGCATTAGCAGCAATAGGAGACTCAAATCTAACAATTAAAGGTAGCTGTCCAGATTCTGAATCACTTAATTTCCCAAATATAGTTTCTTTTAATCTTCCACCTAAATTTTCGAATTTGCCGTTTATCCAGGCACCGCCAAAACCTAAGCCAATCACAAGGCCTACTCCGGCTCCTATCAATGCAAGTGTTAAATAATTATTGTCGTCATTGTCTTCGTTATCGTCAGAAGATAGCCAAGCTATCAAAGGTACTAAAAGTGCACCTATAACGGATCCAACTAATCCAGACCCCCACACTTTAGCAAAGTTTGCCAATGATCTAATACCGCTAGATTCAGAGTATCCAGTAAGCTGCCCTAAGGTCTTTTTAATAGAGTCTACTATCTTAGTTCCAATGTTTATGTTGCCAAACAGGCGAGAGAACATACTTGCAGCCATACCAACGCCAAAACCTATAGATGCCCCTATAACTATATCTTTCCAATCAATACCATCTAAAGTTTCATTGTTAAGCCATGCAATCAAATAAACTGCTCCTACGCCTAAGCCTGCACCAATTGCCCCAGTAAGGATATGGCTGCCCCAAGTACTCCAACCAACAAATATACTGGACAATTCCCCTTTAACAATTTCTAGTTTGTTTATTGCATCTTTTGGTGTTTGTACAAGTTTTTCTAATTGAGCTGCATCCACTTCAGCTTTTGCAGCTGCCTCAATATCTTCTTTGCTTTGTATTCCTTGTTGTCCAGACATGAAAGGGGCTATTAGATTTATAGAAATCAATGTCCACAAAGCAGAAAGGAACTGCTCCAAAGCCCCTTCTTCCCCTTTAACCATTTTTTCTATAGCATCAAACATACTCTCTGCAGACTTATAAGTTACATACATATCAAGGGCCATTGATGCTAATTTTAAGGCAATTTTGAGAACGTGGGCAACTGCTTTGCCGATATTTACTACTACGGATTTAATTCCTTCTACAGCTACAAAATTTACACTTGTCAAAAAGCCTTTTATAGATTGCCCAAGGAAAGACATTCCTTGACTAAAAGAAACACCAACAGCCCGACCTGTAGCTTCACCAACGCTTTCTCCAATAGTCTCAGCGGCTGTCTCAGCGGCTGTTTTTGCAGCTTGTTTAGCAATTGTAGAAGCTATGCTTATCCCTATACTTGCGCCAGCAAATGCTCCTGCTATTGCACCGCTGATAGCACCATTTGCTGCAGCGTTAGCAGCGCCATCCCCGCTCCACTCTCCTGTGCTAATGCCATTTGCAATATAACCACCTAATGCACCAACTCCAGCCCCAATTGCTGACCCGATAACAGCTCCAATAAGAGCAGCCTTTAAAACAAATGCAACTGATTGAAGTCCAGCTGATATAGCGTTACCTACGCCATTGGCTCCTACCATTGTAACTATCGCTAAAACCAATGCAATTGCCAGCATTGCAAGGCCTGCGCCTATATTTCCATATGCAATGCAAAGAACAGCTTGATAAGTCATTTGCGCAACTTGTACTACCCCAGCAATTGCACTAATCATACCTATAACAGCGGCTATGCCTACAGCAAGAGTTGCACCTCCAGTAAACGCAGCAGATACAATAGAGGCTAATGCAATTACTGCTGTAATTATAGCCATAACTCCCGCGGCAAGCATTGCCATTCCGCCTTTCCATGCGGTTTCAGTGGTGTGGTCGGAGTCTTCTGTTCTATTCCAATCGTCATATATACTTGCAAACCAATCTTTTGCTAAGTTTAGAAAAAAGTCTTGAAAAACCGAAAAAAGAGCCGCTAGAACAGCTATCAAAAAACTTGCTACTACAACTAGTATTACTGCAACTATGAATGTGACTACAATTTTGGCAATAGCTTTTACCCAACCCCAAAGTTTTGCATACCACGGGACGCCTATTTGTTGAATAGTTCCGTCATCTTTCATGTAAAATCTGTATTTTGATTTTGTTCCATCAGGAGCATAAGAATGAGCGCTAAAGTTAGAACCTGGGGCATATAAATAATCCCCTAAACCATCTCTTGTAAGATTAATCCCAGAAATTCCAAAAAAAGTTCCAGTGATACCGGAAAAATAATGTCCTCCAGAGCCATCATTGCTATGCCTTGTAACCGATCCGTTAAATGTCGGTCCGTCGTAAGGAGGTTTATCGTTGTTATTGCCGCCGTTATCTGGTTTAGGAATATGGACATTGTCTAAATCTGAAACGTAAAGATTACCTTTTGTGATACTTGCTTTGTAAGTTATCTTTCCATCGTCATCTTTGGTTCCTGTTACACTTACCTGCGCTCCTCGTTGCCAATAGTGGCCAGAAGAGCCATCATTATCAACCAGCCAGCCAGTATTTGTAAATTTTATTCTGACATTGTCAAATAAAACGTACCCTTTTGTATTTCCAAAAAAATCCACACTTATCTGTAGCTTTCCTATCCCAATTGTTGAGGTTATTGGTTTGTCAAAATCAAGTCTTGGGTTACCGTCAATATCAAGTATCTTATTACCATTTTCATCAACTCTATCTTCATACCCTGAAACCATCTCCATATTTTCAGTATTTACAACATAAAGTCCTTTTTCTCTTAAAAAACCAATCATTGCTGCAGTATAGGCTGACTGAGACGATGATACTAGAAGTTGTATTTCTCTTTGTTCTCGACTTAGACCCCAACTACTAAAAATGCTTAAATCTATTCCAAAGTTTTGACCTAACTCATCGTATTTTTTCCCATACTTATTCATAGCTAACCAATCTAGTATACTTGGTAGGTCAAAATTACTAAAGTTTAATAAAAAACTTTCCAAGCTAATTTCTTTTCCTGCAGATATAATCCCCTCTTTTGAAGTGGCATTATCTCCATATTTCCAACTTTGAGATAACTCTATACTTACAGCAACATCACTAGTAGCAAGATAGTTCAACATATTCTCTTTCTCTGTAATTGTTACAATAGTATTTTCTTTAAGAGTTGTTTTAAAGATGTCGCCTTTAGATGTTGCATCATACACAAACCCACTTTTTAATTCAGCACTAAATTTAATACCGCCACATTCGTGCATAATATCTAGCGCCGAAAAAGGCATACCGTAAAAAGTTTTGCTCTTATCTACATTTCCACTCTTAAGCTTTACAGATCCAACAAAGTCTTTGTTTTCACCAGCTGATAGTTGATTTCTCAAAACATTAGTTAAATATACATTTGCTTCTTCTTGAGTAGTGCTTGAATTAAAACTCCAAGACATTCCATCAGAAACAGCCCAATAAACGCCTGTATAAGTCATTTTTCCAGCTATAATATTAATGTAGACATTGTTATCTTGTCCGGATTCATTTTTTGACCCAAGCTTTAATTTAGAGCCTGCAAGAGCGTCTGTTCCCATACCGACAATTACAGGTTTCCAATTTTTATAAGAGTCTCTTCTTATAGTTACTCTGCTACCTGCTCCACTTATTGTGTATCCGTTATCATCTTCTGTTATAATACCGCGACTCCAATTATTGCGTTTAGGTGCGGCACTTCCATATTTACCGCTTTGAGGAGGGCTTGCAGTAGGATCTTGTTTTTCTTGATAAAGAGATGCACTACTATTTGCTAAATAGACGCTTGCACTTTGGCTTATAAAAAATTCTTTTGTACTTTCTCGATAGTACCCAAAGTACTCAAAAATAATAGATTGATCTTCTAATTTGCCAGCAATACCAAATACTTTGTATGTACTGCCATCTGCCAAAGTTATTGCGCCGCCTTCCATTGTGCTTAAAGAGCGTCCAATATCTGTATCATAAACTCTGTATTCTGGAATGTCTCTGTTGGTCTCTGTTCCTTTCCCATTACCATATTCATAATTTTTAGTACCCACATGGCTTGCGGTAATACTCATTACCAGATAATATGTCCCCTCTGGAATATCGTCTGATTCTGGCATATCAAACGAAATGCCTGGTATTAAAACTTGTCCAAGTTGACCGCTAAGTATTGGCTCTTCTCTACCTTCTAGATTATATTTGGGATCATTTAAAATTTCATTAACTTTTTCAATTATGGTTTTTTCATATACGACTTCTTCAATCAGGGATAAAACTTTTTGTTGATCTTGTCTTGCCTTAGCTAAGGCTGTTTCTTTTTGCGCAATGCTTTCTCTAATGGCGTTCTTTTTAGATCCATCTTTTTCTTTCTCAAGTTTATCGTTTAACGCCTCTATATCACTCTGCAAATCCATCACTGTTTTTGAGCCGGAAGCTTTTTTACAAAGACCCTCCAGAGCCTTCTCTAAAAATGTTTTATACGCCTGAGCAAATGCTAAAGATTGACCATGAGTTAATTGAGTTGATGAAGTTAATCCCGAAAACATTAACTTCATAAACGCCAAGTAGGATTTATCCCCATTTTCCAGATAAAAATCTGAGGCTTTTTGAGTATCAGTTATCAAGTCATTTGGTGTATAAGTAGTGGCTCCTATTACCTTAGATAAATCGGATTTCAGTTTATTGTCTGTAAATATACTATTTGGCTTTGCAAGAACTGTTGTTGAGATATTTCCTTGTAAATATATGCTCAGCAAAACGTTTAGTTCTTCTTGCGATCCTAGATTTACTTTTTTATCAGATCTGTTTATATCAAACAGCGTAAATGTACCATCTTCATTTTTAATAACAGTTATAAAATGATTTGCGCCTACATGTACGACAATAGATTCTTCTAGACCTAATCCTTTAACAATATCGTCAATTGTAGCCGTATAGCCTTTATAATCTTTGCCATACTTTGCAAGCACAGTCTGCATAGCTTGCGCACTTATATACAACTGATTGGATGTATCTGCTATTAAATCTTTATTATTCTCTACAAATAAGCCTGCTATAGCATCAGCAATTATCAACCCTAAAGCAATAATAGCAAGCATTCCTGCTCCGATTTGGTTTAAAACTTTTCCCAGAGCCTCACTAGCGCAATACACAATACTTTGATTATTGCTATACAAGTTGTATAAAGCGTTTATCACACTACTTCTCTCTTTATCGGTAAGTTTTGCAAATTCTGTTTCTATTT
>JAISFX010000018.1 GCA_031263385.1 Lactobacillus sp. | reverse complement strand
GTCTGCTTAGGATTAGAAAATAAAAACATTCAACAGCTTCCTTCAACTATTACCAAATTTCATCCAAAATTTCTTTACGAGTACACTCGTCTCTCTTATTGCCCGTAATCAAACGCCTTCTTTTCAAGCACTGCAAAGTCGAGCAATTAGGAGAATCAGGGCACTTGCCTTTTCTTATAGCGGTCTCAATATCATCAATAAAAGGCCCCTGAAACGCCGTAATCCCATGACTAACACCCCATTTTATGGCTTTTTCGCTGTCACACTTGGCCAAAATCACGTTTTCCTTACCAAATTTCTCTATTTCAGCCTTCAAATCATTGTCGCTTTCTTCTTCAAACTCCAGCAAAGGCTCCCAAAACATTTTCACCATATCGGGCTTAATTTTATTAATATCAAGCATTTTCAATGCCGCAGGGCTTATCTCATCGAGCAAAAAGCTATGTCCGTTAGCGTGTAGCAACTCTCTTGCCTCGATGTATTGCTTGTTATTATTGAACACATCCATAACCTTAACCTCAACAACAATTTTGCAGTTATCTTTAGGAAACTCGTTTATAAATGCATCAAACTCTTTAGTGAATATAGATGACAAATTAAGGTTTAGAGCCACTTTGGCTGGCCATTTAGTCAAATCTGCCTCTACAAATGACGCCATTGTCTTTTTATCAAGCCTCTGTGACATATACATAAACAACCATTTATTGGCTGTCAGGTCGATTTTTTCATTAAACTGCAGCGTCAAGTCTTTAACCGCCACAAAAAACTCCTGAAACATAAGGCTAAACTTCTCTGGAGGAGTGTATCTCATAACGCTTTGGCGCTTAATAATCTCTGCAATATCAAAGCTGTTAAGCTCATTAATAACGTCTTCAATTTCTGATGCTGTAATTGCTCTTGGCGCATTTGCCCCAACAGAAACATTCCTTATCTCAGAATTTTTAATTCTCTCTACATATGAGTAAAACTCGTTAAACCTGTCAGGGAAGTGATACACTGCCGCAAACTTGGTAACATCTTCACCTTCTAAAATAGGGTCTCTTGCCAAACCTTCTCTAAGCTTTTTAACGGCTTCATCAACCATATTTGGGGCAATATCTTTGGCTAAAATCACAAAATCACCATTAGAAAGCACATACAAAGAGCCCTTTGTTGCGCCAACCACGCTGTCAAAAAGCTTTGTAAAAATCTTCACAAATTCAGGATGTCTGTTTTTGGGTTTTAACTTAGATATACTAACATAAAGAACCCCATACCCAAACGGGTTTTTCGCCACTCTATCCAAGGCACTCAGCAAAAATGTTTCTTTAGCTATTTTCTTTATCAGCATACTCATCTTTAAACTTTCTATTCAGCCCCGTTGAGAACCTTAGATAATTTCGAAGTCACTTCTTTAATCATATAAGGTTTCCTAACAAATTCAACATTTTTTTGGTTTTTAACAATACCGTCAATTCTTTTGTCTTGAGTATAGCCGCTCATCAACACCACCTTAACGTTAGGGTTGATTTTCCTCATTTCTTCATATACTTCAATTCCGTTCATTGTCGGCATAATAACGTCTAGCATTACCACATCTATATCTTTTTTGTGCTCATATATTTCTATAGCATCTCTAGGCTTGGTCGTAGTTATAACTTCTGCCCCCACACTCTCCAGCATATCTTTCAAAAGCTCTAAGAGTATAGCTTCATCATCCAAAATCAACACCTTAGCCTTGATTTCTTTAATCTTACCCTCTTTTTTCTTTCTTTTTTCTTTAGCCTTAGCAACCGGAAAATAAATACTAAATACTGTTCCTTTTGCAGAGCTGTCAATTTTCATAGTACCATCGTGATTAGTCACAATACCATAAACCGCTGGCAACCCCAACCCATTTCCCTTTCCGATACCTTTTGTTGTGAAGAATGGGTCAAAAATTTTATCATGAAGCTCTTTAGGAATACCTGCCCCTGTGTCTTTAATAATCAGCTCCACATATTTCCCGGGTTCCACCTTGTGTGTTGTGTTCTGAATACGTCTGCTGCTAAGCTCCACATTTTTGGTCTTAATAGACATCGTACCGCCTTCTTCCATGGCGTCTTTAGCATTAAAACCCAAGTTCATAATCATATTCTGCAACATATCATGATTGCCGATAATATTAAATTCCTGCGCTTTCAAAGATTTTCTAATGGTTATTTTGCGGCTTATGCCATGTGCCAAAAGGCTGATGCTGTCCTCAATACACTCATGCAGGTCCATATAACCCTTGTCCACTCCCTTGTTTCGAGAAAAAACCAAAAGCTCAGACGTCAAGTTCGCCGCCCTGTTGCACGCCTTAAGGATAATGTCCGTATAACGCTTAAGCGGGTCTTTAGAGGCCATTTTAGCCTCCAGCATTTCTGCTGCTCCGCTTATTCCGGTAAGCATATTATTAAAATCATGAGCAACCCCACCGGCCAAACGCCCGATAGATTCCATTTTTTGGCTTTGGTTAAACTTTGCCAACAATGCCACATTGCGGTTTTCGCGACGCTTCATCTTTTGCAAACGCCTGACCAACATATAGTTCCGGCCCAATAACAAAACCAGAATTATAAGAAATAAAATCAGCCACTCTCTGTTGGACCACTCCATAGACTAGTCCCTCTCTCTGGTCCTCATATTATCTACGATTTCTTTAATTTTTCTAACATTGGCATTATCTTTGTGCTTATTAAGCTCTTTGATCCAATTTGCCTTGTCATCTGTAAAAAGCTCCGCATTAGAGTTTATTTCCATAAGCTTCATCAGATTATCAAGCGCCAAATCGAAGTCACCCTTAAAGATATATAACTCTGCCAAATTATAATAAGCATGTTCGCTGTTAGGGTCCAACTCCAACACTTTGTTGAGGTCTTTTAACGCTTCGTCATATCTTCCTGCTTCATAATATAAAATCGCACGATTATTATACATTGAAGAATCATCAGGATACAGCTCTATACCTTGAGAATAATCGGCAATAGCCTCATTTTTCATACCAACTGAAGAGAAAAACATCGCTCTGCCAAAGTAATATTCGCCTCTATCAGGAGCCTGTTCCAGAGCTTTGTTATAATTAGCCAGCGCCTCATGATTATTACCCATCTGTTGGTGAATCATCGCCAAATCCATATACAAAGGAGTACATTCAGGGCAAATATCCACTGCCTTATTAAAGCCAGCAATAGAAGCATCCCAATTACCAAGATATGCATTTAATGATGCTCTTCTCAGATGAAGATCAATATTATTAGGCTCAAGCTCCAAAGCCTTATCAAAATCTTTCATAGCATCTTCAAATCTTTGCAAATCGGCATACAGCATGCCTCTTACAGAATATACTTTTGCAGAATTTGCATCAATTGATAACGCTTTTGTAAAATCAGCTATAGCATTGCCGGGCTCTTTTTTAATAACATAAACAAACCCTCTCTGAACATATGCATCCGGCTTGTCTGATTCCATATCAATCGCCCTGCTGAAATCAGCTATTGCATCGTCAAATCTCTCAAGCATCACATTAGCCACTGCCCTGTCGTTATAAATGCCGGCCCCAAGGTCTTCACCGCTGGCAACCGCCTTGTCAAAGCTCTTCTTCGCATTTGCATAATCTCTTGCCTCAAGCTGCTTAACACCTTCTGCATAAACTTCCTGCGCATTTAGGCTCACACCCTTATCTGAATAATACACAAAACCAAGCGCTGCCAAACCAATAAGCACAACAATTCCGATAATCCAGCCAATGTTCTCCTGCTTCATTTTTTAATCTCCTTTGATTACTATTTACAACAACGATATATCACTAATAACAAAAAATCTATGCCTAAGGTTTATTATAAACAAAAAGCAGAGACACCTGCCTCCGCCGCTTGTTTATTCCCCTAGCATCCATTCCCCATCTTCGTGTATGATATGATAAGGCACGCCGTTATGCACCTTCTCTTTACGGCCTAGCAGTCCATACAAGAGCATCCTAATCATCGCCCCATGGGTAGAAACCCCCATTACAGAATATTTTTCATTCAATAAATCTTCTAAAACAGCGCGAAACCTCTCATAAATCTGCCTTTTGCTTTCCGCGCCCTTATGCGCAAAGTCAAAGTTATCGGGCTCCATCCCAAACCACATCTCACATTCTTTTGGGTTGGTTTCTCTATAAGCCTTGATATCCAAACCCTCAACCTCTCCTAAATCAGCCTCAATCAGCCCTTCTTTTATCAAAATCGGCACATTAATCTTTGCATTTGCAAGCTCTGCTGTCCTTATAGCACGGTTCATCGGGCTCGAGAATATAACCTCAATCCCTTTACCAACAAGCTTTTCGCCAAGCTCCAACGCCTGAGCTTCTCCTTTTGAGTTCAACTCAATATCAAGCCTTCTGGCCTGCCAAATTCCCTGATTATTCAGATCAGTCTCTCCATGCCTGAATATATAAAAATATTTTCTCATTTGTACGCCTCTGTAAGTTCTTCTATAAATTTATCGCGTTCTTTTTTGTTTTTAACCACACAAAAGTCAACTTTATCCTTATATTCCTCAATCAAAGCCTCTACCACTGGCCTAATTTTTTTACGATAAGTAAGCATATATCGGCAGAATTTCCAGTCAAATCTCTCCTCACAGCCCTCAGCCATATCATCCCGAACCTTGTCCAACATCATCCTCTTAAGCGCCCGAAAACAGCATAACACAGGGGTTACATCCAAAAACACCACCAACTCCGTTCTATCAAACCTTTCTCTGAATGTTGACTTATTATTTCCTTCAAAAATCCATTCATCAGCCTCTGACATCTCAACAACCTTGGCTCGGCACTCCTCCACAGGAACCCTAACCCAGCCCGGAAGCCAATATATTTTATCAATATGATAAAGCGGCAAACCCGTTCTCTTGGTCAATATCTTTGACAAATAAGTCTTTCCTGACCCACTATTGCCAATAATGCATATCCTTTTATACTTTTTCATCAGTTTTCCTGCCGCCACTCACCATTTTCGTAAACAATATGAAAAATCGCTCCATTTTTAATATCCGCAGCATCGATTCTTACCTCAAAAAGGCCTCTAACCAAATACCTTATCACCCCGCTGTGCGCTGCAATTCCTATAATTCTCTCTTTTTTCTGTGTTATATTCTCTAAAACACTGAGAATTCGTTCATATGTCTGTCTTTTGGTCTCTCCCCCTTCAAAACAAACATCCATACACTCAGGATACTCCCCTGACCACTTGGCGAACACATCACCATATTCTGCTCTGGCATCTTTTTCAATCATACCCTCAATAATGCCGAAACTTGTCTCTGTCAGCCCCTCATCAACAACTACTTTAACGCCCAAAGCCTCAGCCACAATCTCTGCCGAAGCAACAGCCCTTGGCAGCGGGCTGCTATGTATAACCTCTATACCTTTATCTTTAAGCTTTTTTCCAACCTCTACGGCCTGTTCACGGCCTTTTCCAGTAAGCATACTGCCCTTAATCCGCCCCTGAACCCGATTCTCAACATTATAAGACGTCTGCCCATGCCGAAATAAATAAAAATCCTTCCTCATCACCCCTCCTGCTGCCCTGCTCCCAATATAATACTCACCCCACAAAAAAAAGCGAGGCATTTCTGCCCCGCCGCTAAAAGTTATTTACTATGTTTGTTTATCTCAATTGCCCGGTCCGTAGAGCCAAGCTTGCCATGATTCGCCGTCAGTACGGGTAATCGTCGCAATTTTTCCATCTTCTGAAATTGATGTCGCGAAATTATCTGTGGTAACCGGCTCATCAGTGACAATTGGCAAATCGCCAACGTAATTGCCAATTTCAACACCACGATCAGGATTACAGATGAAACTAACACTGTTACCACGGCTTGTTAAAAAAATCACGAACCAACCTGCTCTTTGTGTCTCCCCCGTAAAAACCTCAGTTTCTGCTGACCGGAAAACTCCATCGCTTATTAATTCAAAACTTTCCTGCATCAGATTTTCTTCGTTTTTATCACATGATGTCAACGCAACAGCCATAACGGCTACAAATAAAACTGCTAAATTTTTCATACTTCTTTTTTTTAGAATTATACTTATTTAATATGTCTCGAAGCCTTAACATAGCACAGTTTTGGCATAAATAAAGTTACAC
>JAISFX010000011.1 GCA_031263385.1 Lactobacillus sp. | reverse complement strand
ATAAAAAGAGAAAGGCTGATGCTGCGAAAATAAAATCAACAGCATGTGTTACTACAGAAGACTTTACCGGATTAATTCCTGAAAATGTAGCTGTTTTGGTTACAAACAACCCTAAACAGGCATTTTTACAGCTTAATGTGCGTCTTTATTCTTTGATTGAGAAGCCTATTAATATTTCTTCTAGCGCAAAGATTTCTCCTTCGGCTGTTTTAGGGCAGAACTGTTATATTGGTGAGAATGTGGTGATTGAAGATAATGCTAAGATTGGTGATAATTGTATTATTGACCATGGTGTGGTTATTGGACATGGTTGTAGAATCGGCAATAACTGCCGTATTGCAGCTAATTCAACCATAACTTATTGTAATATGGGTAATGATTGTTATATCTATCAAGGTGTTCGTATCGGGCAAGATGGTTTTGGGTTTTTGATGATTAATGGACAGCACAAGAAGATTCCACAAATTGGGCGTGTTATTATTGGTAACGATGTAGAGATCGGGGCTAATTCCTGTGTGGACAGAGGGGCAATGAGTGATACCATTGTCGGAGATGGGTGTAGAATTGATAATATGGTACAAGTTGCACATGGTGTAAGGCTTGGACGAGGCTGTGTGCTTGTATCAATGGTAGGTATTGCCGGAAGTTGTACTTTTGGTGATTATGTGGTGTGTGGCGGACAAACAGGTTTTGCTGACCACCTTAATATTGGCAGTGGGGCACAGATTGGTGCTCAATCCGGTTTGATGAGGGACGTTGAGCCGGGTGCAATCGTGATGGGAAGTCCAGCGGTGCCAATTAAAGACTTTATGCGTCAGGTTTCTTTTGTTCAGAAGGCTGCCGCTAAAGGTAAATAAATAAAACCATTGCAGTTAGTTGGAATGATTTTAAGTAAACGGACTGTCTCGGGCATTCGTACCGAGATGAATGAATTAAGGAGAGACAATAAAATGTCAGAAAATAAGATTTATCAGATTGAAGAAATTATGAAAATGCTTCCTCACAGATATCCATTTCTATTGGTGGATAGGCTTGAAATTGAAGTTCCCGGTGAGAAGTCTATAGGAACAAAGAATGTGACTATGAATGAAGAGTTTTTTCAGGGGCACTTCCCAGGTAACCCAATAATGCCGGGAGTGTTGCAGATTGAGGCTATGGCTCAGACTGCCGGAGCTATGGTTATTGCAGGGCAGGGCGATTATGAGGATAAAAATGTGGGCGTATTCTTTATGTCTATTGATAAGGTAAAATTCAGAAAGCCTGTTAAACCCGGTGATGTGTTGAAAATGCATGTGGAAAGAACTTCTGTTCGCAGAAATATATATACTTTCAAAGGTGTTACGAAAGTTGATGGAACAGCGGTATCAGAAGCAGAATTTATGGCTATGCTGGTAGGATAGCCGGCACGGTGGGCAGCGCGGAATGGTTTATTAGGCGCTTTGGTCCAAGAGTATCTAAATTTGTTTCGGGCAATAATGCCCTCACTCATTAAGATAATCTTGCTCTGGCAAATAAAAACATGACTAAATGTCATGTTTTTATTTAGCGAGTGCTCACGTCGCTTGCTTGGATGTATACATTTGAGTTTAGTGATTGGTTGAGAGTGATTTTTAGAAAAACCCTTGGGATTGTTGTCCTGAGGGTTTTTGTTTGACAAAAAAAGTTTTTCTGTTTAGTTTATGGGTAGAGATTTAAGGATTTTAGAGTTTTTATTGTAAAAAAATAAGTATTATGAGTGAAGAAATTAAACAATTGCTTGAGCTTATAAATATAAGTAAAGAGCGAGAGAAGAAATTGTGTGAATTGTCAATTTTATTCCCGGATTTTATGCTTGCCTATCTTCGCGAAGGATACAAGCTTGAAGAAAGTGATTACAAGATCTTTATATTAACAGTATACAAAGGTGCTCGAGATATGTTTGATGATGTTTCTCAGTATGAGCCTAAGTTTACAAAGAAATCTTTGGCGATTTTAACCAAGATTTCTAAATCGGAAGAAATTTCTGAAAAAGAGCTTATTGAGGCGAAGGCTGAGATGGACGATATCGCTTTTCGAGCTAACTCGTTGACTTATGGGGTATAAAATTCTAAGTATTGTTTAATAAAAAATATGTACGTATTATGAAAGATGTAAGAAAACATTTTGCGTTGATTGCGCAAGATTTAGAAAAAGAGAGAGCGCTCTGCGAGGTAGGAATACAGCCCCTTATGTTGGCATATGTTGCTGACGGGTATGTGTTAGGAAGTAATCGAGAGGTTTTTATGAAAAATGCTTGTTCGGTTGGACGAGAGATTTGTAAGAACGGTTCTCATATGAAACTTGAAGAAGTTTTAATTCTACCGGCAGAAAAAAACGTACTTAGTAAGATTGCCCATGGAGAAGAAATCTCTATGGAAGATTATGAAAAGGTAGACGCCGCAAGAAACTCCTTAGTTAGGGGTTCTGTGCAGCGTGAAGATGCTGATGCCCCAAACTATGAGGCATAAGTAGTAATTTTTTTTCTCGTAAGTTTTGGACGGTTGTGCTCGTGATGAGTGCAACCGTTATTTTTATGTAACAATTCTTAATATTTGTTGTTTTTACATTGCTTAAAAAAGCAAATAATTTATTATCATAAGCAACACATATTTTGAGAGGTAAAAAGACTATGACAAATATTCATCCTACCGCAGTTATTGAAGATGGGGCGCAAATTGCCGCAAGTGCTAAAATCGGCCCATTCTGCGTGGTTTCTTCTAAAGCGAAAATTGCTGATAATGTAGAGCTGATTGCCCATGTTACAGTGATGAATGATACTACAATCGGCGAGGGAACAAAAGTTTTTCCCGGGGCTGTGTTGGGTGCGGGTCCTCAGGACCATGGCAATGAGTTTAATGATGGGATGAAGCTGATTATTGGCAAAGACAACATTATTAGAGAAAATGTTACTATGCAATGTGGTACTCCTAAGGAGCAAATGATTACAAGAGTAGGAAACCATGGAATGTTTATGGTTAACTCTCATGTTGCCCACGATTGTGTGGTTGGTGATAATGTGATTATGACTAACAATGCGGTTATTGGTGGACACGTTCATGTTGGTGACGGAGCTATCCTTGGTGGAAACTGTGCTGTTCACCAGTTTGTGCGTATTGGTCGCAAGGCGATGATTGGCGGGTTGAGCGGTGTGGCCAGAGATGTTATTCCGTTTGGTTTGGTTATGGGTGACCGTGGTTGGTTGAGAGGTCTTAACCTTATCGGGTTAAAGAGAAGCGGGTTAGAGAAATCTGAGGTGGCTGCTGTGATGGGCGCTTATAAGCTTGTTTTCCAAGGTAAAGAGGGAACTTTTGAGGACCGCCTTGCAGAAGCCAAGACAAAGTTTGCAGCTAACCCTATGGTTATGGAACAAATTAATTTTATTTATGATGCATTAGAAGGAAAACGTAAAGTTCTTATTGCTGATCCGGAGTAGAAATGGATAGAAAACTTGGAATTATTGCCGGCGGGGGTGCTATCCCTAAAATGCTTATTGAGCATTGTAAAGCAAAAGGCAAAGACTATTTTGTGTTGGCCATAAAAGGCGATGCCGATGAAGCCCTTATTGATGAAAGTGTTCCTCATTTATGGATAAGAATTGGGCAAGCCGGCACTGGGTTTCAAAAATTTATTGAAGAAGGTGTAGAAGATGTGGTGATGATTGGGACAATCAAACGCCCTTCAATAAAAGAGCTTGTTCCCGATTTGAAAACAACGACATTCTTTGCAAAGATAGCGACAAAGGCCTTGGGTGATGACGGGATTTTGCGTGCTTTGGTTAAAGAAATTGAAAACGAGGGAATGAGTGTTAGAGGCATCCACGAGGTTATGGATGATATTTTGGTTAAGCAAGGGTTTCTTACTAAGGTAAAACCTGATAAAGCAGCAATGGTTGATATCAGGCGCGGAGTTCAGGTTGCTTATGAGATAGGTAAGCTTGATG
>JAISFX010000009.1 GCA_031263385.1 Lactobacillus sp. | reverse complement strand
CTAAAAAGATAATAAACAGAGTTGGCAGCCTTAAAATCGGCAGCCATGTTTGGATTGGTATGGGGGTAGTTATTTTGAAAAATGTGAAAATTGCCGAGGGATGTATAATTGGGCGTAGTGCCATAGTTACAAAAAGCTTTGATAAGCCAAATTGTGCTATTGCCGGAAACCCTGCAGCAGTTGTTAAAGAGAAAGTTGAATGGGCGCGTTCAGATTATGATTATGTTGATAATGAGAACTAATCTAATTTCTTAGTAAACTTTTTGCCGAATATTTTCAAAGTATATTGTTTGTAGCTTGGGTTCTTCGTTCTGTAGAGTTCTATGATTGAGCCTATTTTTAGGTAGGTTTTTTTGTTAGAGTTCTCTAAGAAGCTTTTGACCACTCTGATGTGTTCTTTGTCATCACTTTCCAGTACATTTTTAACCTCATACTCAAAGGTTTTCTTCATGTAGCAACGCATGCGTTCGGTTTTGGAAATGGTGTTTGCTCCATGCCAACGATATGATAACAAGATCTCATTAAAATATTTCATTTTGCCGTATTTGGCGATCTGCATCATCATGTACCAATCTTCAAAGGGGGCATCCGGTGTGTAGCCGGTGCTGTGGGTCATCATGTCTTTACGCATCAGATAACCGTTGGGGATGTAGTTGCTTCTTAAGAGGCTGGTGTAAGAGCCGAATTTTTCTGATTCAAAGTTGATGTCTTTGCGGAACTTTTGGAGGTATTCGCCAAAGGTTTTATAGTCATGTTCGGCATCTGTAGAGACATTGTTTCTGTATTTGTCCCAATAGACAACATTTGAGTTAGAATCGATTATTTCGTTATTGCCAACGGCTAAGCCATAGTCATCATTCTTTGCCAGAAACTTATGTAATGTGGCAAGAAGCTTGGGTTTGGCAACATCATCAGAATCGGCAATGTATACATATTTGCCAGTGGCTAGTTTTAAGGCAGTATTCAAGGTGTTATACACGCCTTGGTTTTTTTGGGTTTTTATAGTTAGCTTTGTAAATCTTTTTTTGCACTCATCTTTTAGTTCTTGGATTTTTTCCCAAGTAGAATCCGGAGAGCCATCATCAATAACAATAAGTTCAATGTTTTTGTATGTTTGATTGATGATAGATTTTATGGCCTCTTGGACGTATTTCTCGTGGCTGTAGGCTGGCATTAAAACTGAAATCAAGTCATCTTGAGATGAGGATGTTGGTTTTGGGGTAGATGTAGGCATAACTCTATCCTTGATATTTGTTTATGATATCTGCAACTTTAATCATTTCTTCTTCAGTTAAAACCGGGCTGATGGGAAGAGAGATTATGGTGCGGTGGATTTCTTCGGTAATGGGAAGCTCTAGGTTTTTGTATTCAGAATACGCTCCTTGTTTGTGAGGAGGGGTTGGGTAATGGATAATGGTTTGGATGTCATTGTCTGACAGGTATTGCTGGAACTTGTCACGGTTCGAGGTTCTGACAGCAAAAATATGCCAAACGTGGGAATTTTTATCTTTTACCTGAGGTAATATTATATGCTCGTTTTTGATGTTAGCGAGGTAGTACTCGGCAATTTTGCGGCGTTTGTTATTGTCGCTGTCCAAATGTTTTATTTTGGCGTTTAGGACAGCGGCTTGAATCTCATCAAGTCTTGAGTTTGTGCCTTTATAGGTATGAACATATTTTTGGGCAGAGCCATAATTGGCAAGAGCATGAATTTTTTCAAAAAGTTCTTTATCGTTTGTAGTAACAGCACCGCCGTCGCCCATGCAGCCAAGGTTTTTGCCGGGGTAGAAAGAGAACCCTGAGGCATCGCCAAGGTTGCCGGTTTTAGACTGATTGTTATAAACAGCGCCGTGGGCTTGAGCCGAATCCTCAATGATTTTGAGATTGTGTTTTTTGGCAATCTCCCAAATTTTAGCCATTTCTACAGCTTGGCCGTATAAATGCACAACCATAATGGCCTTGGTTTTGGGGGTGATTTTTTCTTCAATCAAGTCGGGGTTGATGTTATAAGTATTGATATCAGGCTCAACAAAAACTGGCGTGCATCCGTTTTGGGATATTGCTAACATGCTGGCGATATAGGTGTTGGCAGGGACGATAATCTCATCTCCGGGGCCGAAGCCATAAGCTCTTATGATGAGGTTTAGCGCATCTAGTCCATTGGCAACGCCAAGGGCATATTGGCAACCACAATACTCAGCAAACTTTTGGCTGAACTCTTCGTTTTGTTTGCCGCTCAAGTACCAGCCGCTGTCGATGACACTTTGGATGTTTGTTTGGATTTCATCAATATATTGACCGTTTATTTTCTTAAGGTCTAAGAACTTTACCATTTTGTTTTATGCTCCAATATAATCTTTCAGCATGAGGGTTAATTTTTCGGCGCCCTCTTGATTGAGGTGGTCGAAGTCGCCAAAATCTTTCCCTTCAAAAGAATCGTTATCATATAAGTTAATTATATTAATGTCATATTTTTTAGCCAGTGTAAACAAGTCTTTGAACAACTCAGAAGATGGTGGAAGATTGTTTTTATATTCAACATGAGCAGGGGCCATAACAACATAAAGAGAGATGTTATCTTTATCGCAAATTTCTTTTATGCTTTTAAGGTATTCAGTTTGGTTTGTGTTTCTTAGGTTCTCTCTTAAATGGGTTTCAGCTCTTCTCTCGGCAAAAAGCTTAATGTCGGGAGGATAGTGAAAAGTGGAGAAAAGGTAGCCTTGCTCAGAACGGATCTTTTGATAAGATTTTTGAGAGGTGATTTTTTTTGCTGCAGATGCAAAGCAATCAAGCTCTGCTTTCTTTAGGTCAGGATATTTGTATGGGATGTTTAAGAACGCTTTTAGGTAAGCACAGACCTGAAAGTCTTTGGTTTTTTGAACCTCGTAGCCGGGGGAAAATACAGAATAAAAAATGATGAGTTTTTCAAGCCCGTCGGGGAGGCTTTTGCTTAGTTCAAAAGATGAGTATAGGTCTTGGCTGGTGGAGCTTAGGTTAAATGCATTGTCAGAAAATTTTGCGGCGTAAAACCCATATGCTCCGTGTGAAGAGCCTAAGCTTAGGGTCTTGATATTGCGAGAATTGTTTAGTTCAAGAGTTTTGGCATAAAGCTCGTCATACCAAGGCTTCATCATGCCACTGGGGATGCCTTTTATTTTGTTGATGAGTTTTTTTATGCCTTTTTTTAAGCTCATTAGTTTTTGTCGTAAGCTCCGGAGTTTGCCAATTTTAAGAAGTCATCATAATTGCGGATGTAGTCGCTTTCATCATAGGGCAGGCTGGCAATTACCATAATTACGCAGTCAGGAGAGAAATTGGTGAACTCACGCCAGATACATTCCTCAATATAAAGCCCTTGCTGTGGGCGGTTTAGGGTGATTTCTTCTCTGGTTTTGCCATCATCTAAAATAAAGTCACAAGAGCCTGCAAGGCAGACAATCATCTGTTTTAAGGCCTTATGAGCGTGTTTGCCGCGGACGGCGTCTTTGATGGTGCCGTAGATGTAATATACTCTTTTGATATCAAAAGGGATTTCTTTGCCTTGTTCAAGAGCAACCAAGCCGCCTTCGTAGTCGTCATGGTGTTCAAATTCTATTAGCTCGCATCCCTTCATTGGAATTATCCT
>JAISFX010000039.1 GCA_031263385.1 Lactobacillus sp. | reverse complement strand
GGAAAAATATAGATAAAAGTATTATGGATGTCTATAGAAGCGACAGAGGAAGAAGCGAATAACCTTTGTTGTTAATGGAGCTTTAGGTGAAGAAATTTAGGATTTTACACTATTTATTTTTGATTATTTTTGCAGTTATCCTTGCGATGCTGTGTTTTTTTGTGTTCTCTTTACTGTTCTTTTTCGTATCATACTTAATTAGGTTTGGCTTTACAGAAAAAGCCGCAGAGATGATTTTGGCATGCATAAAAGACCCGAACCTTATATTGACGGTCTATAGAGACTGGATTGTCGAGCTTAAAGAAACATCTTTGAGTGTTTATCTTTTGTTGCCGTTATTGGCGCCGATTTCATTTTTTATTTTAACGGTTTATATTCTGGCGAGGGCTGTGTCTCGGAGGATTAAAAACGTTTATGCCAAAGAAGAAGATTTGGTAGATATGGGCTTGTCAACAAAAGGGCCAATGCTTTTAGGAAAGCTTGGTAACACTTTTATAAAACTTGGTAAGGCTTTCTCAATTTTGGTTTGGGGCGAGAAGGGTATGGGCAAGACATCAAGTGTTGCCATATCATCGATATTAGCTAGTGATATGGTGAACATAATCGCTATGGACGAAGATGGTGTTTTGGCGCGCTATACATCCGGTCACCGAAAGACAATTGGTGAGGTTTTTTATTTTGATTTGGATGAGGCTGATAACCCACAGGAGGGGAAGTTTCTGCCAAGGTGGAATCCGCTATCGGCATCAAATATACCACCAAGAGGAAGAGCTCGAGATGAGTATTTGGCCAGTATAGCAAACAATCTGACATCCAGAAAAAAAGACTATTGGGGCAAGCTTTTGAACGTGGCAGTTGAAGGTTTGTTGGTGTGCTTTGTAGATAAAATAGAACAGGCTTTTGCTAATGACTATTTCTTAGATAAGCTGATGAGCGAAGGCAATCTTAGCAAAGAGGACGAGGACACATTAATCAGTTATTATGCTGTGATGCCAAAGAAATATGCAATTCCGGCGATAGCAAATGTTATGGATGGCAGTCTTAATGTTGAAAACTATTTGCCAATAGGGAGCTGGGGCCAAGTGCCGGAAGCGTGGAAAGGCAAAGAGCTTAATCTTTCATTTTGTTATGATACGCTGATGCAGTTTTACTTTAAGGGGGCTAAAAACTCTGAGGATGGAGAAATTGACGGCTGGAAGGTTATGCTTGATAACTTTATCAAAGAGGCAAAGGTTTTTGGTTACAGCAAAAGAGCAATCGAAATTCTTGAATATTTATTTTATCTGTCTCGTAAGCAAAGGAAGATAGTGTTTACCCTGATACTTGAGATTATGGCAATGTTCAGGCTGCCAAATATCAGGCAAAGAACGTCTGTAAGCGATGTTACAAACGTTCAGCTTAGAGGCGCTAAAGACGACATAGAAGGCAAGATAAAGCCGGTTACGGTTTATATAAAAGCAAAGTCTGAGACCGCGAAGCTTTTGGCAAGGTTTATGTTTGATGTGATGATGGATTTGAACATGCAGCTGAAAAAGCATTTGAATCCGGTTATTGTGGTGATTGATGATTTTGATAAATTTGGAAAGCTTAACAGTCTGATTGATATTTTGAAATCTGGCTTTGAGAAAAATATATCATCATTGCTGCTTACTCATAACTTTGAAGAGTTGTACGATAAATATGGAGAAAGCGGGCTAGAGGGAATCGTTAACAATACGGGATATAAAGTGTTTTTAGCTAAGAACAACCCTACGATGACCAAGCATTTGCAATATATAATGCGCTTTGCTACCAAGGCGTTGCAAATTCCTCAGAGCTTTAATAATGCTCTTTTGAAAAAAGAAAAATGTTTTTCAGATGCAAGTTATTATGCTAGAATCGCCAAAGGGCTTAGTGTGGAGAAGAAGTCTGAAGCCTTTAAAAAGGGCGATGCGCTGATTTTGGTAGAAGGATATTACTATCTGCCGATTAAGGCCAGAGCGGTATTTTTCTTGCAAGACGAATCCTTAAGACCAAGGTCTAAAGCTGAGCCAATTTATGAATTAGATAAATTGCTGATGAACAAAAGAAATATGCAAGATGTTAATTCTCCGACACTTGATGATGTGCTCCAAGAAGTTGGTGTGCGCGCAAAATCTCAGGAAGAAGTTTATGAATATCTGGAAGATAAACTAGGCGAAGTCGCCGAAGAAATCGACAAGATTAAAGACAAAGACACCGTCCTCGTAGAGGATATCTCAGCCCGCTGGAAAACCATTGAGCCGATTAAATCAGAAGCAGCGTCTTATAGCGACTGGTGGCTCGAGGAAGATGCGTTTGAGTTAGTTCAGAAAGAAGAGATGAATCCTTTTAAATAGTTTTAAGGGGCGCCTAATCGTTCACTCCGGTGCTCAAAAATCCATGTACTAAGTGTACACTAGGATTTTCTGCGCTCCGTATGTTCGCTTCTATTCACCTCCTTAAAACTATTTAAATATCTGCAAGGGGTGCCTAATCGTTCACTCCGGTGCTCAAAAACCATGTACTAAGTGTACACTAGGATTTTCTGTGCTCCGTATGTTCGCTTCTATTCACCTCCTTAAAACTATTTGAGTATCTGTAAGGGGCGCCTAATCGTTCACTTTTAAGGCTTTTAAGTGCTTGTAATGAGTGTCTAAACATACGTTCTGAGGGTTGAAAATTAGCTAGCTGATTATAAAAATTTGTGCTATAAAACTGCATGGCAAAAAGAGAATCGAAAAATAGTAGTGAAGATACTTTATTCTCCAGTCAGGTCAAAAGACCTCTGGCTGATAGGCTGCGCCCAAATACTTTGGATGAGGTTGTTGGACAGGACCATGTTGTAGGCCCTGATGCGCCTTTAGGAAGAATGGTGAGAGCAGGCAAAATATCTTCATTTATTTTATGGGGGCCTCCGGGGTGTGGAAAGACCACAATAGCCCGTTTAATTGCATCACAAACAAATTTATATTTTGAACAAATTTCAGCGGTTTTTTCAGGCGTGGCAGACTTGAAAAGAGTGTTTTCTTATGCGCAGGAAAGAAGGGCTAATGCCGGACAAGGAACATTGTTGTTTGTTGATGAGATTCATCGTTTTAATAAATCTCAGCAGGACGGCTTCTTGCCATATGTGGAGGATGGCACAATCATTTTGGTTGGTGCAACAACAGAGAATCCTTCTTTTGAGATTAATGCGGCGCTTTTATCAAGGTGTCAGGTGTTTGTACTCAACAGGCTTGATGAAGAATCGTTTGAAATATTGCTGCAAAGAGCAGAGAAAGAAACAGGGCGTAAGCTTCCGGTTGATGAAGAAGCTAGAGATTTTGTTAAAAAAACAGCCGACGGAGATGGAAGATATATTCTAAATATTGCTGAGAGTATTTATAACTATGCTCAGGTTGGAGAGGTTTTTGATAAAGAATCTATCATCAAAATAATCCGCTCTAGAGCGCCGGTATATGACAAGGGTCGGGACGGACATTATAATCTTATTTCAGCAGTGCATAAATCTTTGCGAGGCTCAGATGTTGATGCTGCGTTGTATTGGGTGGCGAGAATGTTAGAGGCCGGGGAGGATCCAAAGTATCTTTTGCGCAGGCTGGTCAGGTTCTCAATAGAAGATGTGTCCATGGCTGACCCTAATGCAGTGGTTCAGGCGATTGCTTGTGCAGATACTTATGAAAGATTGGGCTCGCCGGAAGGTGATTTGGCCATTTTGCAATTGGTGGTTTATTTGGCAACAGCGCCTAAGACAGTGTCAGTTTATAAGTCATCTTACAAGGCCAGAGATTTGGCTCGCAGGACAGGTTCTTTGATGCCGCCAAAGAATATTTTGAATGCGCCGACAAAGCTAATGAAGCAGCTTGGTTATAGCGATGGGTATGAGTATGACCCAGATACGGAAGACGGTTTCTCGGGGGCGAATTATTTTCCTGATGGGATGAGAAGAGAGAAAATTTATCGCCCGATTGAACGCGGCTTTGAGAGAGAAATTAAAAAAAGAGTGGATTATTTTGACAAGCTTAGAGCCGAAAAACAACGCTCAAAAAATAAGGAAGAAGATGAATAATGGCTGTTCAGCTGGTTAAAGTTAAAGAGCAAGATGACGGAATGCGCCTTAACAGGTGGTTCTTGAAATATTATCCTGATTTGCCGTTATCAAGACTGCAGAAGCTTCTTCGTACAAAACAGATTAAAGTGGATGGCAAAAAAGCAGAGACGAATTTGAAGTTGGAATCGGGACAAGAAATCAGAATCCCCCCTATGGAGGACAAGCCCAAAGAGCAGCAGAAAAGAAAAGTATCTGCTAAAGATGCAGAGTTTATAAACTCTATAGTTATTTATAAAGATGACAACATTATAGTTTTAAACAAACCTTCGGGAATCGCAGTACAGGGTGGAACTAACACAACAAGACATATTGACGGAATGCTTGATGCGCTAAAATTTGAAAATGAAGAAGCTCCTAAGTTGGTGCATCGAATCGATAAAAACACATCAGGGCTTTTGGTGTTGGCCAGAAACAGGAAGTATGCTGAGGCTTTGACCAAAGGGTTTAAAGAGCATGAGTTGCCTAAAACATATTTGGCATTAGTTAGAGGTGTGCCAAAAAAGAAAAGCGGAGAGATTAATGCACCTTTAGAAAAGGTGGGAGAAAAAAGCATTGTAGTAGGAGACGGAAAGAAGGCCGTTAGTGCTTATGAGGTGGTTGATACTGTGGGAGAGAGGTTCTCTTTAGTTAGAGTATGTCCTCTTACCGGACGCACCCACCAGATTAGAGCCCATATGGAATATATAGGGACACCAATTGTGGGAGATGATAGGTATTTTGGTGATGAGAGAAAAAAATACAGCATTTTATCAGACAAGCTGCACTTGCATTCATATAAAATAAACTTATCTTCTATATATAATGCTAAAATGGAGATAAAGGCACCTTTGCCTGATTATTTCAAACAAGACTTAAAAGAAGTCGGAATCCAATTTAAAGATTGAGGAGTATAATAATGAAGAAGCTATTGAAGATAATTTTCTGGACCGTGTTGCTGCTGATTATTTTTATCATGGTTGCAGGTTTTATTTTTATTAAAACATTTGATTTGAACAAATATAAAACAATGATTACAGATTTAGCTTCTAAAGAGCTTGGGCGTACATTGTCTATTAAGGGCGATGCTGAGTTAGGTTTATCTTTAGTTCCGACAATCATATTAAACGATATTGAGCTGGCTAACGCAAGCTGGGCTTCTCATGAGTTTATGGTAAAGGTTAAGAAGATTGAGGTTAGTTTTGCGATAATGCCTCTTTTGCAAAAACAGATTGTGATTAATAATGTAGAGTTGGTTGAGCCACAGATTTATCTTGAGAAATCTGAAAAAGGTAAAGAGAACTGGGTGTTTGAAAAAGCAGAAACATCAGAGAGTGCCGCGGTTCAAGCTCAGCCTGTAGCTGCAATAGAAACGCCGGTCGTTTCTACGACAAAGGCATCAGCCGAGGCAGAGGGCATTGATTCAAGCATGGCATTGCTTGGTGGCTTGGCTGCGAAGAGTGTGTCTATCACAAACGGTATATTGAACTTTGATGACAGGTTGGCAGGTTCTATAATGAACTTGGAAATTAAAGATGTTAATTTATCAATCCCAAGTCCTGATGATAAAATCAAAGCGCATGTGAATGTGATTTTTGACGGCAACAGCATAGTTGCTGACGCGACAACAGGTTCTATAAACACATTCTTAGAAAACAAGGAGCCATTTCCGGTTACTCTTAATGCAAAAGCGTATGGCGCATCTGCAAAGATATCCGGCACTTTGGAAAATATTTTGAATGCGTTGAAGTTTGATTTGGCGGTTGAAGCATCTAATCCGTCAGGCAATTTTGGAGCGCCACAGGTTGATCTTAATACAAAGGTTACAGGTGATTTGAGCAAGGTTACTCTTGATATTAGCTCTTTGGAAGTTGCTAAGAACAAAATTACGGGTGTGGTGAGTGCTATTATATCTACACAGGTTCCGTATGTTGAGGCAAGTTTGCAAAGTGATTCTATAGATTTGACAAAGTTTGCTGCTGATACAAAAACCGTTTATATCGCACCTTCTTTGGTTAAAGAGGCTAATGCATCAGAGCTTGTTCCTGATACAAAAATTCCGTATGAGTTTTTGAATATGGCTAATGCTAATATCGATTTGAATATTAAGCGCTTGATTGTAGAACAAGGATTGCAGGCGACCAATGTTCTTTTAAAGACTACTCTCCAAAACGGAGTGCTGAAGGTTGCACCTTTATCTCTGAACTTTGGTAGTGGAGATATTACAGTTAATGCTACAGTTAATGCCAAGAGCAAGAGTCTTTATTTGACAGCTTTGAGCAAAAACATGCTGCTGCAAGATTTGCATAAGGAGTTTATTGTTGAGGGCTCTGGAGATTTCGGTGTTAAAGAAGGTGGTAACTTTGATGTTGATATTGACATCAGCGCAACAGGTGACACGGCTCGTCAGTTGGTTAACGCTTTGAACGGTAAAGCAATTATCATTGTTGATGAGACTAAGTTTAGTACCGGCACAGCAAGTTTTATGCAAGGAACACTTCTTAGCAAGATTGTTAAAACTATTAAACTTGATAAGGTGATTTCCGGTGATGTGGATGTGAAGTGTGCCGTTGTGAGAGCTGATTTAGAAAAAGGTAAGGCAGTGTTCCCTAACGGTATAGCTTTAGATGCTACACAGGTTAATATTTCAAGTAATGGTAATGTTAACTTGGTTAGCGATACACTTGATTTTACATTGCAGCCTTCGATTACTAATCTGAATGTTACAAATGTGGCACAGATGCTTACATCATTAGTTAAAATAGGTGGTACAATAACCAATCCTACAATCGGTGTTGATGAGAAACAGGCATTGAAAACAGTTGTTGGTACAGCTCTTAATGCTTCAGCATATGCGGGCACTGTAGTGGCGGGGGGAACGCATGTTGCTCCTTGTTATACTGCTCTAGTAGGAACTAAGTATGAGGCTCGTTTCCCTCAGGCAGAGGGCACAGTGGCTACTGGACAGCAGACTTATAAAGATGCTGAGCAGGCTGTTAAAGAAAAGGCTGCAGAGGTTAAGACTACCGTTAAGGAGACTGTTAAAGAGTTATCAGAAACAACTAAGAATGATTTGAACACTCTTAAAGAAAGCTCTAAGCAGCTTTTGAATAGCTTCAAGAGCATTGGAAAGACCGAATAATGATTAAGCGAGAGCTTGAAATATTTGCTAAAGATTTGGCTATTCATCGAGCCGAGGTAACAGATATGCTGCTTAATTTCTTTATGACCGATATGCTGTTTTTCTGGGGTGAAGAAAAAGGGCTTATCGAGCAGCAAAAAGAAGTGTGGGGGCCTTTGCTTAAATGGGCAGAGGAAGAGTTCGACACAAAATTTGTTAAGGCCAAGGGAATCGATGTTCCAGAGCAAGATATGCAGTCAGGATATAGGGTGAGGTTCTTTATTGAGAACCTCACCGACAAAGAGCTCGCGGCGTTTTACTTTGCTACAAAGAGAACGACATCGGTGTTGTTGGCAGCAGCTTTTGTGAAGAAAAAGATATCATATGAGCAGGCTTTTAAGGCAGCTTCTTTAGAAGAGGCATGGCAACAGTCAACTTGGGGTCAAGACAAGCTTATTGAAAAGCAACAAAAAGAGCTTAAGCAAGATTTGAAAGAGATTGAGGATTTTCTTAAGTGAAAGAAGTTTATCTGAGAGTAAAAGGCAGAGTTCAGGGAATCGGCTATAGGCGGTGGGCTGTTGATACAGCTGTCAAGATTGGCGATATATCTGGCTGGGTCAGAAATGTTGAGACCGGAGATGTTGAGATTTTGATGAAAGGCCCTGAGGACAAAGTCGACGAGATGATAGGCCGTTGTCACAGCGGACCAACATTTGCCAGAGTTGATAAGGTTGAGTTTGTTGGTGGAAGGCTAAGCGGATTTTTGCCTAGAATCGACGAAGGTGTTTTTAGACAAGTTTAGAAAACTCTTCTTTTTTATTATCCAACATTTTTTGGTTTTGTTCGACAAGCTTTGCGGGTTTGCGAGCAATGGTATATTGTGGGAGCTTATCTTTTAAGTGAGAAATGTTTTTGATGCGGATGGTTTTGCCTTGTCCGGCAGAAACTTTATCTGTTATCTCAGCGGTGAAAGCGTCTTCAAAATTTTCAAACTCAAGTCTTATGTTCTCTAATCCTCCGGGAGCTAAGAACTCAATCCATTCGCCTTTTTCGATATAATTTCTTAGTTCAAATATGGCGTCGTCTCCTTGCCATTCTTTGATAGAGCCTGCAAAAAGCCATTCACCCAAGGTTCTGGTATATTCATAATTTTGGGCTAAGGCGGTTAGTCTGCCATCATGGAAGCCTAAGCAGTATCCACGGTTTTGGAGAGTGTTGAGCTCGTCCATATAGTTTTTATAATCCCATGATGACGGGTTGTTGTAATAATCATCAATGGCTTTGCGATAAGCTCTGGCGACTACACCAGCGTAGTATTCTGTTTTATTGCGGCCTTCGACCTTAAGAGAATCGATGCCAAGAGACAAGAGTTCATCAAGTCTGGGTAGGAGGCAAAGGTCTTTGGAGTTCATAATATAAGAACCGCGTTCGTCTTCTTCTATCTCTATAAATTCGCCAGGTCTGAACTCTTCTTCAATCAGATATTCAAACAAGTCTTTGTTGTGTTCATTGATGTCTAAATCTTTTACAGTGCCGTCTTTTAATTTGACTTTGAGTTTGTAACTCCAGCGGCAACAGTGAGCGCATTTGCCTTGGTTAGCACTGCGGTCAGCGAGGTAATTAGATATTAGGCAACGCCCTGAATAAGACATGCACATTGCACCATGCATAAAAATCTCAATCTTAGTGTTGGGGCATTTTTCTCTGATTTCTTTAAGCTCTTCAAAGCTTACCTCACGGCCCAATACACAAAGCTCCGCGCCTTGGTCCTCCCAAAATTTTACGGTTTGATAAGAGCAGATATTGGCTTGAGTAGATACGAATCTTTTAAGTTCGGGAGCGTTTTCTTTTAGGTATAAAAATACCCCTGGGTCGGCGATTAAAACACCGTCAGGCTTGAGCTCGCGAAGGGTCTCAACAAAGGTAGGGAGTTTTTCTACGTCGCGGTTATGGGTATATAAATTTAATGTGAGGTAGATTTTTTTGCCATGAGAGTGTACAAATTCAATACCTTCTTTAAGCTCATCTAAAGTAAATTTTGATTGAGCGCGAAGGCATAAATCAGGTGTGCCGGCATATACAGCATCGGCGCCGTAGAGGATGGCTGTTTTGAGTTTTATTAAATCTCCTGCAGGGAGTAAGAGTTCAGATTTTATGGTGTTTGTCATGCTATTTCTCTACGGTTATATTCTTGGTATAGGCGGGTAGTTTGCCTAGTGGTGTGCTTTCTATTTCTATTCTGGCAATGAAAGGATAGCCGGTTGTCTCTTCTTCCATTATCCAAAAATAAATTGGTTTGTCGGAGGTGTTCTCCCACAATAAATCGTCCCCTGTCTCGGCAAGTTTATCTATATACATAGAGCATTTTACTGCCTCTCCCTTAAAAGAGGAATGTTCATTTTTCTCTAAGATATCTTTGCCTTCATCTTTGAATATTACATCAAAGCGGCGACGGCCATCGAAAATCTCGTGGCGGGAATCGCAAAATTTTAGGGCATTATACTGAATCGCCATTCTTGCCATTACGGTTTGTAAATCGTTAGTATCATGGACATCTTGGGGATGTATTATGCTGTTCTTTTTCTCTTTATCATTAGTAATTGATATGCTGTATAATGGCGCACCTTTGTCGTCATAAATAAGCTCTTTGCTTCTTTTTTTGAAGCGAGATTTTGACTTGTATTTATAACTGGTAGTGTTAAGCTCGCCATTGGTATTAATCTTTCCGGTGGTAGAATAGGTCGCTTCGAAAGGGTAAAGAGTGTTAAATATGCCATTAGTCTTTAAGTTTGATTTTACAAAATAATCCTTACTGGTAATGCCATATTCAAAACTGGTCATGCTAGCGTTGAATATGCCGACAAAGACAGTAAAGTCATGCTTGACGCTAAATGCTTCTGCTGTTGCGGATGTAAAAAAAATTGTCAGGGCTGCCATGGATTGTGCAACAAACCATGTGATGACATTTCTTTTGCGTTTAATCATTAACTTTAGTCTTTCTTAAATATTTTGGCCTTAAAATAGCACAAAATTTATATAAATCAAGTGGGGATAGTCCCGCCGCGTCTCTGAGGCTGTTAATGGCAAAGAGATGTCGTCTCCTCTCAAAAAAGGAGGATATTCAGAAGGGTTTAGTTATGACTAAGAAAGTTATGGTTGTTATGGGTGGTTTTTCCTCAGAAAGAGAGGTAAGTCTTGTTTCAGGCAAGGGCGTGGCAGATGCTTTAAAAGAGGCGGGATATGATGTCGTGGCGCATGATTTAACAAGTATCGTAACATTTTTTGAGCAATTGATAAGCGAGAAACCTGATGTGGTGTTTAATGCTTTGCATGGAACTTTTGGTGAGGACGGCACTATTCAGGGTTTTCTTGATTTGATGCAGATACCATATACACATTCAGGGATGAGGGCTTGCGCTATAGGTATGGATAAGCCACTGACTAAGAAAATAGCAGGCTCTGTGGGTATTAATGTTACACCGCACCAGACAGTTAAAGCAAAAGATTTTTACCAGATAGCCAAAAGCCTTAGTACTCCTTATGTCGTAAAGCCGATTGATGAAGGTTCTTCAGTGGGTGTTTATATTGTGAAAGACCCGCAAGAGGCAGAGAATATAAAATATGATAATGATGATATAATGCTCATGATTGAGAAGTTTATCGAAGGAAAAGAGCTGACAGTTATGGTCTTGGAGGATAAGTCATATGTTGTGACAGAGCTTCGTCCTACATTAGAGTTCTATGACTATAAGGCAAAATATACAACAGGCGTTACTGAGCATATTATTCCGGCAGAAATTCCAGATGATGTGGCGATGACATGCAAGGAATATGCAATTAAAATCCATAAAGCATTGGGCTGTAACACAGTATCAAGAAGCGATTTTAGATATAACCCTGAGGATGGAGTAGTGTTCCTAGAGATTAATACTCACCCAGGGATGACACCTTTGTCGTTGGTGCCTGAACAAGCCGCTTATGCAGGAATTACATATCCTCAGTTATGTTCGGTGTTAGTGGAGAACGCGGTGTGTCGGAAGATTTAACAGAGCCTTTAAAACAATATTCTAAGCCAGACCTTGCAATAGTGATTGCCGGACCAACTGCCTCAGGCAAATCTGATTTGGCGGTTGATTTGGCAGTTAAGCTCGGCGGAGTGGTTATTAATGCTGATTCTATGCAGATTTATGTAGATACTCCGATTATTGCAGCAGCCCCTAAGGAAGAAGATTTAGTTAAGGTTCCGCATTATCTTTACGGGGTGTTTCCAGCGTCTAAAAATGGTTCTGTTGTTGATTGGTTAGAGCTGGCAATTGCTCAAATTAAAAGAGCATGGAGTGATAAAAAAGTTCCGATTATTGTTGGTGGAACAGGCTTTTATATAGATGCTTTGGTATATGGTTTGACACCAATCCCCGAGACAGGAGATGCTGTCAGAAGGCAGGTTTCTGTTTTTATGAACGAGAAGGGTGTTAATGCAATGCATGATGAGCTGAAGGATTTTGACCCGGTCTCATATGCAACGATTAAGGCCAATGATACCACGAGGGTTAGGCGTGCTTGGGAAGTTTATCTTGATACGGGGACTACAATGTCTGAGTGGCAGTCAAGGCCAAAGGTTAGGCAATTGGATGCAGACTTTTTAGTAATTAAACTTTTGCCACCGACCAAGGAGCTTGATGAAAGGTGCTATGTTCGTTTTGATAAAATGATAGAACAAGGCGGCTTGGACGAGGTTAAGAAGCTTTACTCTAAAAAGTTGGATGAGAATTTGCCAGCCATGAAGGCTTTGGGTGTTCCTGAGCTGATGTCTTATCTCAAGGGTGAAAGAAGTTTGGAAGAAGCCGCCGATTTGGCAAAGCTTCATTCCAGACAATATGCCAAAAGGCAAAAGACCTGGTTTAGAAATAAACTTGAGGCAGACGTTACTTTAGAAGAGTGTTATAAGAGGCAAGAAGATATTCTGGATGGCATCATCGGTCTTGTATAAATTCTTTTATCTTTTATTTGAGGCGTTACTTATCAAAGCGCCCATGATATTGCTTAATTGGTTGTCTTTGGGGCTTTCCTTGTAACCATAGGAAGCTTTAGCAGTCTGGTTGTTCTTCATTGTTTTTTCGTATAAAGCTGCCCAAGGGTCATCCATTCCGTAGTGGAAAGTTTCATATCCAAAGTTTTTAAAGCCATTGTTGTTCATTGCATTATATAGAATGCGTCTGGCTTTAAGGTAGCCATGTTGCTCAGGAGCAAGTTTGTTTTCTTTTTGTAAATTTTCGAAATGCTCAGTGTGGGTAACATCATCCGGATTATCAAAGTATTCTTCGCCTAAATCTATAACTTTTTGAGTATTTCTATCCATAAGATAAACGTCTACGGCAGCACCTGTTGAGTGTATGGTCCAAGTGTTGGGATCGTTTTTATCAAAGCCTTCGGGGTTTGAACAATAGCTTAAGGCAAAGTCTTGGGCCTCTTTACCTTTTAGTCCTTTTTCAAAAGCAATGCCTAAAAAGCTTTTGTAAAGTTTCATCTGAGTTGCAGGAGAGCGGTGGGCATCATAGCATACGATTTCTAGCCCTAAAGGCTCAAGGTCGTTGTTGACATTTTGGAGGGCTTCGCAAACTCCTTCGCGGGCGTAAATAACATCAGGTGCACCGGGGATGTTTTTGCCATAGGTGGGGTTGTATTGGGCTTGTTCTAAATAGTATGGAATGGTTTTAATTCCGAACTCTCTCATGTCTACAAGGTTTTCTTGGTTCTTAGATGAAGAAACGTCAACAGGCATTCCTTTGTAGGCAGAAGAGCTTCTGACTAAAACGTCTTTGATGGGAGCAAGCAATCCAAGTTCTTTGGCTTTATCCTCTATGTTTAATTCTTCAAATTTTATGCGGTTGGCGTCAACACTCTCGACCATTATTATAGCTCCTATTATAGCTCTCTAAAATATCGTATGTGGTGCGCAGAGTATCATATTCTGTAAATTTTGTCAACGAACGAAAATTTTAAATATATATTTAGAAAGAGCTGTTAAAAAATATTATAAATGTTGCACAATAGTGTTTAACGAGTTAAAAATAGGTAACAACTTTTTATTATGAATGGAGAATGCTAAATGTTATCAAAATTGATGGGATGGTTGTCTGCGGATATGGCAATCGACTTGGGTACTGCAAATACGCTGGTATATGTTAAAGGAAAAGGGATTGTTCTTAATGAGCCGTCCGTGGTGGCGATTGAGGAATATCGCGGCAAAAAGCAGGTGTTGGCAGTTGGTAATGAAGCTAAGCAAATGCTTGGTCGTACGCCAGGAAATATTCACGCAATTCGTCCTCTCCGCGATGGCGTGATTGCAGATTTTGAAATCGCTGAAGAGATGATTAAATACTTTATCCGCAAAGTTCATAATCGTCGTACATTTGCATCTCCTATGATTGTGGTTTGTGTGCCTTCGGGTTCTACTGCTGTTGAAAGAAGAGCTATTCAAGAATCCGCAGAGGCAGCAGGCGGTAGAAAAGTTTGGTTGATTGAAGAGCCTATGGCGGCCGCAATTGGTGCGGAGCTTCCGGTTACAGAACCTACAGGTTCTATGGTGGTTGATATTGGTGGTGGTACCACAGAAGTTGCCGTGCTTTCATTAGGCGGTATAGTTTATGCTCGTTCTGTTCGCGTTGGTGGTGACAAGATGGATGCCGCTATCATATCTTATATTCGTCGCAACCATAACCTGTTGGTTGGTGAAAGTTCTGCAGAAAGAATTAAAAAGAAAATTGGCTCTGCATGTCCTCCTGCAAAAGGTGAGGGTCGCACAGTTGAGATTAAAGGCCGTGACTTGATGAATGGCGTGCCAAAAGAGATTACCATGACAGAGCGTCAGGTTGCTGAGAGTTTGAATGAGCCTGTTTCGCAGATTGTTGAAGCTGTTAAAGTGGCGCTGGAAAATACAGCTCCTGAGTTGGCGGCAGATATTGTTGATAAAGGAATCGTGCTTACAGGTGGTAGTGCACTGTTGTCTAATCTTGACCAAGTTCTTCGTAATGCTACAGGACTTCCGGTTTCTATTGCCGAGGACCCATTGTCTTGCGTGGTTCGTGGTACAGGTAAGGCATTAGATGAAATGCGTAAGTTTAAGTCAATTTTATCTACAATGTACTAATGGCAGTTTGCAAAACGCCCATTATACATGCGAGTTTTTTCTTAAGTATTAGTTATATACTTCGTCAAAAACTTGTGATGTAGCGTGGGCGTTTATTGAACTGATAGATGATTTATTAGAGGGCGAGTTTGTGAAAAGAAGGCGGTTACTATTTTTCCATTTCAGCAGAATGAAACGGTTGGCAAAGAAGTTTGCAATCGTTATTCTGTTTTTTACAGCCTTCGTTTTTATGCTTATTAACAAGACAGATACAGTAATCATTGAAAAAACATCTTCTGTAGCGACAGACATTGTTAGCCCAATTATGGATACGCTGGTTATTCCGGCGCGTGCGGTTGGAAATTTATATGACTACTTCAGAGAGCTTAAGCAAATTCATCAGGACAATAAGCGCCTTATGGAAGAAAACGCCAGATTGCTCAAAATTAGAGATAATGCGATTTCTCTGGAGATTGAAAACAAAATCCTTACAAACCTTTTGAACTATGTAGCGCCACCTGAGGCTACGTTCTTTACAGCACGAATTGTGGCGGAAGAAGAGGACACATTCTCTCATTCGGTTATTGTTTATACAGGTTCTAACAACACTGTTAGAAAAGGGCAAGTGGCTTTGGGTTCCAGAGGTGTTGTCGGCAGAGTGGACAGAGTTGGAAACATGTATTCTAGAATTATGCTTTTGACAGATATTAACTCTAAAGTGCCGGTAGTAATTGAGAGAACCAGAGTTAGAGGTATTTTATCCGGCGATAATACAAGTGTGCCGAAGATGGTGTTTACTCCGTTATCAGCAGAAATTAATGTTGGTGACAGGGTGGTTACATCAGGTGTGGCAGGAACCTTTCCTCCGGGGCTTCCTGTTGGGAGAGTGATATCTGCAGAAAAAGGAAACATTAAGGTTGAGATGTTTTCTGATTTAGCAAGTTTAGAATATGTGAAGATAATTGATTATAACCTTATCGATTTAGAAGAAACCGAGTAACCGGCGGAAGAAAGCTGTTATGAATGAAAGCCTGAGCGAACATATTTCTCTAAGTTTTCAAAGAGCACTGCCTCTTTTGACTTCGATTTTGTTGTTGCTGATTTCTTATATGCCGATGAATGTTTTTTTTCTGGGGAATCTGAAAATCGCGGTATCTATAGCTTGTGTTTATTTTTGGCTTTTGCACCGTTCTGATTTATTTAATTTATTCTCGGTTTGTTTTTTGGGCTTTTTTGAGGACATATTGTCGGCAGCGCCTTTTGGCTCAAACATGGTTACCCTCTTGTTGTGCTATGTGTTGATTACAAACTTAGCAAAGTTTTTTAATGCTAAGCCTTTTGTGGTGATATGGTATGGTTTTGGTGCGTTAATGTTTGTGGCGGCGTTTTCGCGATGGTTGTTAGTATCAATTTATTATGGGCAGTTTTTGCCATTACCTTCTTTAATATTTAGTGTGTTAATCACAGTGGCGGTGTATCCTCTGCTTAGTATGTTGAACGCCTTTATTCAAGGCGCATTTATACAGGAAGATGCATAATGAATAGAGATAATGATAAAGGAAAGGTTTTAATCAGACGGTCAATGGTGATGGCAACAGGAATGTTGGTTTTGCTTCTGGTTATTATTGCAAGGCTCTATTTTCTGCAGGTTATATATGCTGACCGTTTTAAGATGATGGCTGATGAAAACCGAATCTCGACCCGAATTTTGGTGCCGCCGAGAGGGATTATATATGACAGGAACATGGTTCCGATTGCGATGAACCAGCAGAATTTTCAGGCATTGATTGTGGCTGAGCAAACAACTGATGTGAAGTCTACATTAGATGAGTTCAGCAAGATTATGCCGCTTTCGGATGAAGAAATTGAGCGCATCAAAAAAGATTTGAAAAAGAACAAGAGCTTTGTTCCGATTAAAATTAAGGAAAAGCTGACATGGGAAGAGATATCTAAAATCCTTCTTAAGGCCCCTGATTTGCCGGGTATTATTATCGATGAGGGGCTTAATCGTTTTTATCCGCATGGTGACATGATGGCTCATGTTTTGGGATATGTGGCGGCAGTAAACGAAGAGGATCTTAAGAAAAAAGACGACCCCTTGTTGGAGGTTCCCGGGTTTAAGATAGGAAAGTCCGGTATTGAGAAGTTGTTTGAAAAAAGGCTGAGGGGTAAAGGCGGAAACGTTAAGTTGGAAGTTAATGCTTATGGCCGCATTATGAAAGAAATTGAAAAGACAGAGGGTATTCCCGGTGAGAATATCGTGCTGACGATTGATGCTCGCCTACAGGAGGCAACGTTCCACGCATTTAAAGAAGAGAGCGGCGCGGCTATCCTTTTAGATGTTAATACAGGAGAGATTTTGGCCTTTGTATCAATGCCTTCTTTTGACCCTAATCTTTTGTCGCAGGGGCTGAGCAAAGATGATTGGAATGCTTTGATTGCAAACCCTAAGAAGCCGATGACCAACAAGGCAATTGCGGGGCAGTATTCTCCGGGTTCAACGTTTAAGATGATTGTGGCATTGGCCGCACTAGAAACAAGAACAGTAGCCCTTAATACTAGAGTATTTTGCTCTGGTCAGATGTATTTGGGTAACCATGCGTTCCACTGTTGGAAAAAAGATGGCCATGGTTTTGTGAACATTATTGAGGCTTTGGAACACTCATGTGATACATTCTTCTATGAGCTTTCTTTGAAGCTTGGAATCGATAGAATTGCAGCTATGGCGAGACGTTTCGGGTTGGGTAGCAAGGTTGATATTGGCTTTGATGGAGAAAGAGAAGGGCTGATTCCTGATAGAGAATGGAAGATGAAGCGCTTTAAGGAGACATGGCAGCAAGGAGAATCGTTAATATCAGGCATTGGACAGGGATATGTTTTGACAACACCTATTCAGCTGGCGGTGATGACATCATCCTTGGTTAATGGTGGGTATAAGGTTCAGCCGACTTTTGTAAAAAGAGAAGGGGACGTTAAAACCGAAGATAATAAGATTAAGGTATCTAATGCTAATCTGGAGATTGTTAAAGAGGGCATGTATGCAGTGGTGAACAACCCACGAGGAACGGCGTATTGGTATGGGCGTTTTGATTATAATGGTATGAAGATGGGCGGCAAAACTGGTACTACGCAGGTGCGCAGAATTACAATGAAAGAGCGTCAGACAGGTGTTCTTAAAAGCGATGAGTTGCCATGGCATTTGCGTAACCATGCTTTGTTTGTGGGGTATGCTCCACATGATAATCCTAAATATGCGGTTGCGATTTTGGTTGAGCATGGTGGCGGAGGCTCAAGTGCGGCAGCGCCAATTGCCAAAAAGATATTGCTGGAGGCCGTGAAGCTTGATCCGTCACAAAGTATTCAAGAGGTAAGGGAATAGGCTGAGATGTATAAATTTTATGAATCCGGAATTAAAAACCAAAACCTTAGCTTGAAAGATAAGTTCTTCAACATAAGCTTTGCATATGTGTTGTTTGTTATTCTTATGGCAGCTATCGGGGTCGGAATGTTGTATTCTGCCGCGAATGGGAACTGGGAACCATGGGCATTGAAACATCTAATGAGGTTCGGCTTGGGCTTTATTATAATGATTGTTTTAGCAATGGTGGATTTGCGATATTTTATGCGCTATGCCTATGTGTTTTATTTTGCGACACTGCTGATGTTGGTATATGTTGAGGCAATGGGTTTTGTGGGAATGGGTGCG
>JAISFX010000157.1 GCA_031263385.1 Lactobacillus sp. | reverse complement strand
CGCAAAAAAGAGCAATTGCTGAAAAGATATTAAAAGAAATCAAAGAGAGACTTAGCTTTTTGAACAATGTAGGGTTAGAATATCTAACGCTTTCTCGTCAATCAGGCAGCTTGTCTGGTGGCGAGGCACAGCGCATCCGCCTTGCATCACAAATCGGCTCTGGGTTAACTGGCGTGCTTTATGTCTTAGACGAACCATCAATCGGTCTCCACCAAAGAGACAATGACAGATTGCTAGAAACCCTAACTAGGCTAAGAGACATTGGCAATACCGTAATTGTTGTAGAACACGACGAGGACGCGATTCGCGCCGCCGATTATGTAATCGATATGGGCCCGGGCGCTGGTCACAAAGGCGGAAAAATTACCGCTCGCGGCACTGTTGAAGAAGTTTTGGCTAATGAAAAAAGCTTAACGGCCCAATACCTAAACGGCATAAAAGAAATTCCCGTTCCGCAAAAACGACGCAAAGGTAACGGCAAATTTGTCGAGGTTAAAGGCGCAAAAACCAATAACCTTAAAAACGTAAACCTCAAAATTCCATTAGGCACAATGACTTGTGTTACCGGAGTATCCGGCGGCGGAAAATCATCTCTTATTCTAGAAACCTTATATAAAGCCATAAACAAAGAGCTTAACGGCTCGCGAGAACATGTTGGCGAATATAGCAAATTAATAGGACTTGAGAATATTGATAAGGTGATTGATATTGAACAATCGCCAATCGGCAGAACCCCACGTTCAAACCCTGCAACTTATACTGGGTTATTTACACATATCCGCGACTGGTTTGCTAACATGCCGGAATCAAAAGCCCGCGGTTATGGGCCGGGTCGTTTCTCTTTCAACGTTGCCGGTGGCCGTTGCGCGGCCTGTAAAGGTGATGGCGTTATGAAGATAGAAATGCACTTCCTGCCGGATGTCTATGTTGCTTGTGATGTTTGCCATGGTCAACGCTTCAACCGCGAGACCCTAGAGGTCAAGTATAGAGACAAATCAATTGCAGATGTTTTAGATATGAGTGTTGACGAGTCTTATACCTTTTTCGAGGCGATTCCTTCTATAAAAAACAGGCTTGATTTGTTACGCAAAGTTGGCCTTGGATATATTAAACTTGGCCAAAACGCCGTAACCTTATCAGGAGGAGAGGCGCAGCGTATCAAACTTTCTAAAGAGCTTTCCAAAAGAGCCACCGGCAAAACGCTGTATATTTTAGACGAGCCCACCACAGGACTGCATTTTGAGGACATCAATAAACTGCTTAAAGTGCTTCAGGCTCTTGTTGACCAAGGCAACTCTGTCATTATCATTGAGCATAATTTGGATGTCATCAAAACTGCCGATTGGATTATTGACTTAGGCCCGGAGGGTGGCGACGGTGGCGGAAAAATCATCGCCCAAGGTACACCGGAGCAGGTTGCCAAGTGCAAAGAGAGCTACACAGCCAAATATCTTGCCCCAAAATTGGCTACAGGCGGTCATAATAAGTCATAACCTCATTTTTCTTGCAAATTTTGTCTATATGTGTTATTTTCTAACCACAAAACACATATAAAACTGTAATATTATGAATGCAAAATTAAAAATCTCCGAAATCTTTGGCCTCAGTGCTGAAGATAAAAAATTAATTGAGAGCCCTGTTGATTTGAGCAAGTATCCACTGGGTACAGAGTTCGCGTTGCAAGATTGTAATAGGAAGATGATACACCGGTTCGTCACGGCCCTGGATCTATACAGAAATCCGATATATTTTTCTATTGGATTAAGAAATTTTGACACAACAATCAAAATTTTGAGAGAATCAGGAATTGGTACAGGGGTGCATGATCTCCGCACTTGCTTCATTACAGACCCCGCAACCCACAATACAGTAGCTATAGGGTGGTTTATGGAGCTTTATGACAGCGATATTAATTTCTTGGACATCCATACTTTAGAAATCTATAAAGTTCCCGAGAATATGGAGCTGTTTAGGATTGACGCCCCCAACCCCAAACCTATATTACAGGGCAAGAAAGCTGACGAAAAAATAATCAAATCCAACAAGCCCATATTGATACCCAACATAGGAATTAGTGCTAAGACATTTGAATTTATTTTAAAGTAAAAACCCGAGGTCGAACACAACAATAGTGTTCGGCCTCATCTTTTTTGCACAGTTTCATATATTCCCTTGCGAATTAAAATCATAAGAGCTAGCTTACTTCCATATTATAAATTTTTATGGAATATTCACCCAATAATTGTAGTCATATGGAAACACACAAACTGACCATTCGCGAACAAAGTAGCCTTATTTTTTATTGGCGTTGTAAAAAATTTAGCAGTTGCATCAAGTATGTTAGAGCAAAATTTGCAAGAGCTTTCTCACTCAAAAGCTTGCATAAACATAAAGGAAAAACAAAAAGAATAGGCGGAAGACTTCTTCCTTACCAAGACTATTACAAGTTTTCTGCTTGGTCTCGGTTTAGGATATGGTTTAAAAATCGCACCTTGAAAGGAACAGAACCCAGTTGGGATTTGTTTGAGATTGACGAAGGAGTCAAAATTCAAAGAGTAAAATTCGCCCATGTTTTGTCCGCCAATGGTAGTCTTTATCTTATACCGTCAGAGCTTCTTGTAACCAAAAGCTTCATCAGCTTTATAGAAGCCATGACAGAAAAAAAGGTAATAAGTGCCGAAGGTAAACATGTCGATTTTGAAATAAATGGACACAAAAGAAGCCGCACACTTCGGAAAATCTATTTTGAGAACGACCCCAATCCGTGGTACTTTCATAACCGTACCTGCAAGTTATCAAAAAGAAAGCACCTCGGCAACATCATCAGCGAGTACGAAGGAACAAGGATGATAACCACCTCTGAAGGGGTCGTTAACATTTCCATTACCGCTGAAAGAATATCGTATATTGTAAAGAGAAAAATAACTTTATAGTAGTCTTAGACCCTGCAGAATTCCATATCTGTAGGGTCTATTTATTTATACATACCTTTTTTTATACAGATGACGATTCCGTATTGTGTTTTTTGCAAGCTGTAGTAGAATCTTAGCAATTCAGTTTCAATAAATTATAAGGATTTACCCATGTTTTCTAAAGTCAAACTTTTAGTTTTAGCTTTTATTCCACTACTTGTTATCAGCTGTAAAGACGACACTGCAACAGAGCAAAGCAGCCAGCCTATGCCTGTCTACGCTGTTAAAGCAACCCCTCACGATGTCCCATTATCATTTGAATATCCTGCCCGTGCTCGTGGCTATAAAGATACCGAGGTTCGCTCTCGAGTAAGCGGCATCCTTCTTACCAGAATGTACACAGAGGGCTCAAAGGTTGAAGAGGGTGATATTCTTTTCCAAATTGACCCGGAACCTTATAAAGCGGAACTGAACAATGCTCGTGGCAAACTTGCTGATGCCGAGGCTCAGTTAAAAGCAGCCATAACCCAGTGGGGCAGAATTTCTAAGCTTTACGAAGAGCGCATTGTTAGTGAAAAATCTCGCGATGATGCTAAAGCCCAGATGGATTCTCTTAAAGCGACAGTTGCATCAACTAAAGCTGCGGTAAAAAGCGCAGAATTAAACCTTGAGTACACAACAGTTACTGCGCCAATCAGCGGCACGACCAGCCTCGAGAGCAATCCTGAGGGAAGCCTTGTTGCCGTAAACTCAACCCTTACCACCATCACCCAAGCAGACCCTATTTATATTATGTTCTCAGTTTCTGATTCTGATATTTTCAGCATGAAGAAAATGATTAGAGACAATATGATTGGCGCTGAAGATGAGGAAAAAGCCATTGCCAGAGTAAAATTTGATGACGGCAGTATTTATGAGCATGATGGTGAAATCAACTTTATGAACCCAACCATTGACCAGACCACAGGTACCGTAAGCTTAAGAGCAGTATTTCCTAACTCTAAAAAGCTCATCATGCCTCAACAGTTTGTCAGAGTTGTTATTGAGGGCATCCACATGTCAAACAGCATCACCGTTCCTAAAGAGGCTGTTTTACAAGGTGCTCAGGGCTCATTTGTATATACTGTAAACAAAGAAGGTTTGGTAGAGATTACCCCTATTGAAACAGGTTTAACAGCCAAAGACGGCACATGGATTGTTAACAAAGGCCTCAAAGCTGGCGATGTTATTATCACCACAGGCATCATGAAGATTAAAACAGGCATGCCTGTAGCCCCTGATTTTGGTGACCCTGAAGAAAAGAAGGCCGCTGAAGAAGCAAATAAGCAACCTGCCAAACAATAATATAAGCTAGGAGAACCTTCCATGTTTTCAAAATTCTTTATCGACAGACCGATTTTCGCCACAGTGGTTTCTCTTGTTATCTTATTGGCTGGTTTGGTTTCTATCAATGCTCTACCTGTAGAGCAATACCCCGACATCGTGTCGCCCGAGATTCAGGTTACCGCCGTTTATCCCGGTGCTACAGCCGAGGTTTTGGCAGATACCGTTGCCGCCCCTTTGGAACAAGCCATCAACGGTGTTAACAACATGGTTTATATGTATTCAACAGCAACTTCCAGCGGCTTCTTAACTATCAGCGTTGTTTTTGAGGTTGGTACAGACCCTGACCAGGCCACAATTGACGTTAACAATAAAGTTCAAACAGCCTTATCATCATTACCTAATGAGGTTACTCAACAAGGTGTAACTGTTGCGCAGAAATCAACCTCGATTCTTCAGGTTGTTACTATGACATCTGACTCTGCCCAGCATGATGCTATCTACATCAGTAACTATGCCCTTATTAATATTATTGACGACTTAAGGCGTATCCCCGGCGTTGGAGATGCATCTTTATTCGCCAACCAAGACTATGCAATGCGCATTTGGTTGAGGCCCGACAAACTTGCAGATTATAATATGACCCCGCAAGATGTTGTTTCTGCCATTAAGGAGCAAAACACTCAGTTCGCTGCCGGTAAGTTTGGTGAAGAACCAATGACCGAATATCAGCCATATACTTACAGCGTAAGCACCCAAGGACGTTTGCAAACTCCTGAAGAATTTGGCGAGATAATCCTGCGAGGCGGCACAGAAGGCGCAATGCTCAGATTAAAAGACGTTGCCCGAATTGACTTAGGCTCTAAAGACTATAGTGTAAAAGCCAGATTTGATGGTAAAGATGCTGTCGCCTTTGCAGTATATCTGCAATCAGGCGCCAATGCTCTGGAGACAGCTGATGCTGTCCGTACAAAAATGTATGAACTCAGCCAAAGATTTCCGGAAGGCATGCAGTATGCAATTCCTTATGATACTACCTTGTTCGTTAAGAACTCTATCAAAGAAGTACTTCACACTTTCTTCGAGGCAGTTCTTTTGGTTATCATCGTAGTATATTTATTCTTACAAAACATGAG
>JAISFX010000163.1 GCA_031263385.1 Lactobacillus sp. | reverse complement strand
AATATTTATTGCTGTCATTCTACAGGATGTATATCTTCAGGAAGTGACCCGATTATTGATGTGATGAAAAGGGTTATTGAAGAAAACAGCTTGCAGGAAGTTATCAGAATTGTGCCTACGGGATGTATGGGGCTTTGTGCTCAAGGGCCGTTGGTTAGAATCGAGATTAAAGGGCAGAAAGATGTTTTGTATAAAATGCTTACTGCAGAAAATATGGAAGAAATTATGAAAGACCACGTTTTGCCGGCGCTTAAAGTTGGCGAAAACGAGGGCTTTAATTTGTCTGCTAATCTTGAGAAATATATGTTGTCGTTGGATTTGCCGTTTTTTACACGCCAAGAGAAAGTGGTATTGAAAGATGCCGGACATATCGACCCTGAGGATTTGCACGAATATATTGCTCATGGCGGTTATTTGGCGTTGCAAAAAGTCTTAAAAACCATGAAGCCGGAAGAGGTTGTCGAAGAGATGAAAAAGTCTGGGCTTCGTGGAAGAGGCGGCGGCGGTTTCTCAACCGGTATGAAATGGCAGATTGCGGCATCAGTTCCGACAGTTGATGAAAAGTTTATTATCTGTAACGGCGACGAGGGAGACCCCGGAGCGTATATGGACAGAAGTATCTTAGAAGGCAACCCGCATGAGGTTATTGAAGGCATGATGATTGGAGCTTATGCTATCGGGGCAACCGAAGGCTGGTTTTATATCCGTGCAGAATATCCTTTGGCGGTGGAAAGAGTTGAAAAAGCTATCAAGGATTGTAAGAAGAATATGTTGCTGGGTAAGAATATTATGGGCAGCAATTTCTCTTTCAATATTGAGGTTAGGCTTGGTGCAGGTGCTTTCGTGTGTGGTGAGGAAACAGCTCTTATCCGCTCAATCGAGGGCAACCGAGGCACACCACGTCCGCGTCCTCCATACCCTACAGACCACGGTATTTGGGGCAAGCCATCTTGCGTTAATAACGTTGAGACTTTGGCAAACGTTCCTGCGATTATTCTTAAAGGTGCTGACTGGTTTAGCTCTTTTGGAACAGAGACATCTAAGGGAACAAAAGTGTTTGCGTTGACAGGCCAAGTTGAACATTCAGGCTTGATTGAAGTGCCTATGGGAACACCGATTAATGACATTGTTAATGTTATTGGAGGCGGAGTTCCTGAGGGTAAAACTCTTAAAGCAGTACAGACCGGAGGCCCTTCCGGGGGTGTGATTCCTCTTGAAAAGCTTGATTTGCCGGTTTGTTATGAATGCTTGAAAAGCGTGGGCTCTATTATGGGCTCGGGCGGTATGATTGTTATGGACGATAGTTCTAACATGGTAGATATTGCTCACTTCTATTTAGATTTTACAGTTGATGAATCTTGCGGAAAATGCGCGCCGTGCCGAATTGGCGGCAAGCAGATGCTTATTCTTTTGGATAAGTTCAAAAGAGGCAGGGGAACACCGAAAGACTTAGAGAACTTGCAGACAATTGCAACAGCAATGCAAAAGGCATCTCTTTGCGGATTGGGGCAGACTGCTCCTAACCCGGTGCTTTCAACAATAGAGTTCTTCCCACAAGAATATCAAGATAAAATGAAGAAATAGGAGGTTCAAGAAATGGTTAAATTAAAAATTGATAATATTGAAGTTGAAGCTCCTGCAGGAACATCTATTCTTGAGGCGGCTAGACAGATTAAGGTTGATATCCCGACACTGTGTAAGCACCCTGATGTTGACCCAAGTGCCGGTTGCGGACTTTGCATTGTTAAGGTAAACGGCAGAATTCTACGTTCTTGCTGTACGCCAATTGCCGAGAATATGGAGATTATTACTTCTGACCCTGAGCTGGTTAGCGTTAGAAAAACAGTGTTGGAGTTGATTTTGAGCAACCACCCAAACACTTGTTTGACCTGTATTCGTTCAGGAAACTGCGAACTGCAAGACATTGTTCAGGACTTTGGTATCAGAGAGGCAAAGCTGCCTAACATTACTAAGGTAAAAGATATTGATGATTCAACTAAGGCAATAGTTTTAGACCCTGCAAAGTGCATTACTTGCGGGCGTTGTGTTGAAGTTTGTCAAAGCCAGCAAAATGTTTGGGCGTTGAGCTTTTTGAACCGTGGTATTGATACACAAATTGCAGGTGCCGGCGGGATTAAGCTGGCGGAAAGCCCATGTATCAAATGCGGTCAATGTTCAGCTCACTGTCCGACAGGCGCTATTGTTGAGTACGACGAGGACAGGGCTGTTTGGGAAATGATTAATGACCCAGAGCTTCATGTGGTGGTGCAGATTGCGCCAGCGGTTCGAGTGGCTCTTGGCGAGGACTTTGGCTATGAGTTTGGAACTAATGTTACCGGAAAGATTTATTCGGCACTTCGTAAGCTTGGTTTTGACAAGGTGTTTGATACAAACTTTGGTGCAGACCTTACCATTATGGAAGAAGCTACTGAGTTTGTAAGCAGATTTACTAAAGCGCCAGAGACGCTTCCGTTGGTGACAAGCTGCTGCCCTGCTTGGGTGGATTTGTTAGAGAAATATCACCATGATATGATACCTTATTTCTCAAGCTGTAAGTCTCCTCAGTCTATGGTTGGAACAATGGCTAAGACCTATTATGCACAGAAAGCAGGTATTGACCCTTCTAAAATTAGAGTGGTTTCTATTATGCCTTGTACTGCTAAAAAGTGGGAAATCGTGCGTAGTGAAGAGATGAGGGCATCGGGCTTCCAAGATGTGGATGTGTCATTAACAACACGCGAGCTTTCACGCATGATTAAGCAATCAGGCATTAGCTTTAGAGAGCTTGAGGAAGAGGCTGCGGATAATCCGTTAGGCGAATATACCGGTGCGGGTACAATCTTTGGCACAACCGGCGGTGTGATGACTGCGGCGCTTCGTACGGCTTATTTCTTTGTTACCGGACAAGAGCTTCAGGATATTAACTTTAAGGCCATTGAAGGCCTAGAAGGCATCAAAGAAGCCGAAGTTGACGTGGCAGGGCATAAGGTGCGTATTGCAGTGGCTCATGGCACAGGAAACGTTGAGACCGTGTTGCAACGTGTTCGTGAAGCTAAAGCTAAGGGCGAGGAAACTCCTTACCACTTTATTGAGGTTATGGCTTGTCGAGGAGGATGTGTTGCCGGTGGTGGACAGCCAAGGGCTCTTTTGCCTAACCAGCCAAAGCCTCGCGGTATTACAGATGAAATCCGCAGAATTCGCGGTGGTGCGTTGTTAGCAGAAGATGCCGGCAAAGATCATCGTCGTTCACACCAAAATGAGTCAATCAAGAAGCTTTATGCAGACTTCCTAGGCGAGCCTGCATCGCACAAATCGCACGAGCTTTTGCACACTCATTATGTGGAGAGGAAGGCTTATAATCGCGGAGTAGAGTAAGGGCCTTGTATTTTGGGTGTCATGGTAGGAATTTGTTTGTAGTACACCCAAGCTCCAAAGTCATGGATGGTTTGTTTTAGGGCGTGCTTGGCGCGCCCTAAGCTTTAGGAGATAAATGATGAAACAGAGGGTTATTGTAAGTTGTTTGGTGAAAAAGGACGATGCCTATTTATTTATCAAGCAGGGCAAACAAGACGGAGCCTTTAAGGGTACGTATCATATTCCGGGTGGAGGAATTGATGTTGGCGAAGATTTGGAGGCTGCAGTACGTCGGGAAGTGTTGGAAGAAACCGGTGTAGAGATTGATAATCTCAAAACGGCAAGTTTTGACAGTGCGATAGTTGATAATTATAAGAACGATACATATCAGCTTATTTTCTTGCAGTTTACAGCAGACTATGTGCGCGGTGAGCCAATAGCTGGAGATGATGCGGCAGAAGTTGTCTGGCTGAATAGAGAAGAAATAACAAATAGCCAGCAGAATGTGGCTACAATGAGATTTATGAATAAATTAGGGTTGATTTAAAAAGGGAGAGACAGGCTTTGGGTATGGCCTGTCTCGGGGTGTTTAATCTTAAAATGGTAGAGTAGAGTCGACCAAGATTCCTAAAGCATATGCTTCTTGTTCTGGATCTTTAATGTCTTTAACGGCCGATATTCTGTAAAAGTTTTTAGGATACCTTTTCTCTGCCTCTAACCATGCAGGAAGGGTTTTTTCATTGAAGATGTCCAGTCTTTTTTGATAGGCTTCCGGATTATCATCCTCACGCGGAGGGAGGCCTTTCTCTTGAAAGTCCTTGATTCGGTTATTTAAACGTCTCCATAGCTCTTCTTCTGGGACATCTAGGAAAAAGAAAAACATTTCATAATTGTTTTTCTCTGCCCAACCTTCTAACCAACCGAGTTGGTAGAGGTTTCTGGGTGCACCGTCGAGGAGCATTTCTTTTTCAGTACTGAGAATTTTTTCGGCGGTCATTCTCATTACGAGATCGTCCGGTGCGAGATTTCCCTTGCCCATAGCGGCCAAAACTTCAGGAATATCTTTGCTTTGGCGAAGGGCGTCTCCTGTACTGTAGTGGATTAAACCTCTTTTTTCTTCAAATAGCTGCCCGTAGGAGCCTTTACCGGAGTTTGGAGCACCCCCGATAATTGAAATTCTTTTTTTGAAATTCATAAATAATAAATTTTAGTGGATTTATGTGAAAAAATAATTTCTAGAAAAGTTTGTAATTTGCGGAGATGTTAGGAAATTATGGGTTAAGAGTCAATAAAAAAGACAGTCCCTGAGAGGGCCTGTCTTTTGAGAAAGGATATTTTAGTATGAGCTTTTCCAGACTCTAGTAAAATATTCTTTTTGGGCGGGGTCTTTTAGCCCCTTGTTTGCTTTTATTCGATGAAAACAGTCCTGATAATGGCGCTCGGCCTCTATCCATGCAGGGATTGTCTTTTGTTTGTAATCAATAAGACGATTGCTGAAGGACTGAAGGTTGTCTTCTGCTCGGGGTTCTTTGCCGGCATTGATGCTTTTTTCAATGCGGACGTCCAGAAGTCTCCAGAGCAGTTTCTCATCTGCTTCGATTAAGAAAAAATGAGGCTCAAAATTGTTTTTAGCTACCCATTTTCTGAGCCAATGAAATTGGGCGGTAGTGCGAGGTAAGCTATCAAAGAGAAGTTCTTCTTCTTCTTTGATAGAGTTCATTCTTTCAGTTACAAGTGAAATAACAATGTTGTCCGAAACAAGCTCGCCGTTAGCGATATCTTTTTGTAATTCGGCGTCCTTTAGCCCTTTTAGAGCGTCTCCTGTAGAATAAAGAGATAATGAAGGGGTCATTGACATTGCTAATTTTGAATAGGCGCTTTTGCCCGAACATGGGGCGCCTCCTATGAGGTTTATTCTTTTTTTGGGCATAATAATGAGGGTTTTGGTTTTAATTATATTATGTGTAATTTTGTTTAGGTGGGGATACTAGATAACTATTGAAGTGAAGTCAATAAAAAAAGACCTCGGGAAACCCAAGGCCTTTTTGTATCAATCTGTTTTTGCAGATTAAATCATTATCATACCGCCGTTGATGTTGATAGTTTGGCCAGTGATGTAGTTAGCCTCATCACTTGCTAAGAAAGCAACAACGTTGGCAATGTCTTGAGACTCACCCAAAGCGCCCATTGGAACTCTGGTTAATAAAGCGGTTTTTTGCTCTTCGGTCAAAACATCAGTCATAGGAGTTCTGATGAAGCCGGGAGCAATTGAGTTTACGGTAATGCCACGGCTGGCAACTTCTTGAGCTAAGCACTTGTTCATGCCAATCATGCCGGCTTTAGAAGCAGAGTAGTTAGCTTGTCCGGCATTGCCCATAACGCCAACAACAGATGCCATGCCGATAATGCGGCCGAAACGGCGCTTCATCATGCCACGGATGGCAGCACGGGCTAATTTGAAGCCTGCTGTTAGGTTAACATCTAGTACCAACTGCCATTCTTCATCAGACATACGCATAAACAAGTTGTCGCGGGTTAAACCAGCGTTGTTTACTAAGATGTCGATTTTTTCTAATTTGGCTTCAACTTCTTTTACCAGATTATTTACATCGTCAGAATTTGTTAAGTTAGCAACAAAAACGTGAGCGTTTGAGCCTAGTTCCTGAGCCAATTTCTCCATAGGTTCTGCGCGCATATCTGTAAGGGCAACAATAGCGCCTTGAGCGTGTAATGTGCGAGCAATCTTTTCGCCAATACCGCCAGCTGCACCGGTGATAAGAGCTACTTTACCGTCTAATCTAAACATTATGTTCAGTCCTTTCTTGTTTATTTTGTTTTTAGGTGGCATATAGCCTTCTAAAAGCAAAATAGTTATTTTAAATTATTTGCTAATTCTTCAATCTCAGCAGGGGTTCCAACAGAGATTGCGTTAATGTCTTTATCGCTTCTTTTGACGATATTGGAAAGAACTTTGCCGGCGCCGATTTCAACAACATCGGTTACGCCCTGTCCTTTCATGTAGATTACACTTTCTCTCCAGCGTACAGAACCGGTTACCTGTTCAACTAAGCCTTTGATGATTTCTTTTTTCTCAGAAATTGCAGAAGCAAGTACGTTAGAAATTAAAGGGATTTTAGCATCATGAGCCTCGACCTCCATAAGGGCGCGGGCCATGACATCTGCAGCAGGCTGCATTAGCGGGCTGTGGAATGGTGCGCTTACGGGAAGCTTGATGCATCTTTTGGCACCAAATTCAGAGGCGATTTCTACAGCTTTTTCAATGGCTTGCATGTTTCCAGATAAAACAACCTGACCGTCTGCGTTATCGTTAGCAGCAACGCAGAGGTTTTCTGCATCAGAGCAGGCTTCAGCCAAAGCTTCAACATCTTTGAAAGAAACGCCCATAACCGCAGCCATGCCGCCCAGTCCCACAGGGACAGCTTTCTGCATGGCATCTCCCCTGATGCGAAGCAATTTTGCAGTGTCTTCTAAAGAGAATACACCGGCAGTGCAGCAGGCAGAATATTCACCCAATGAGTGGCCTGCTACATAAGAAATAGTTTTGGAGAGGTCAATCCCGAAATCTTTCTCAAGGATTCTGATAATGGCTAAGGAGTTTGCCATTAAGGCAGGCTGCGCATTAGCAGTTAAGGTTAACTCAGCCTCAGGGCCTTCGGTCATTAGCTTAAATAAGTCTTGAGACAAGGCTTGGTTGACTTCTTCAAAAACGTCTTTGGCAGTTTTAAAGTTGTCTGCCAGTTCTTTTCCCATGCCAACTGATTGAGACCCTTGGCCAGGGAATACTAAACAATATTTCATTAAATTTATTCCTATAATTTTTCTATAGGGCATTTGAAAGCAATATTCTATGCCCGAATGCTCATATTTTTTTCAGACACATGCGCTACTGCGCTTTGTGCGTGGCTTAAATCCTTTCCTGTACAGGGTTACGGAAAAAAGTTTGAAAAAAATGTCCTCAATATTAACAACTTTTCAAGGTTTATAGAATATATTGTAGAGAGTCAAGACTTTAAAGGGTTTTGTTCTGCGGTTTAATTATATAGATAAGAGGCCGAAAAGGCCTGTGCCATAAGGGTAATGCTGCATTTGCGAGTGTTTTACGAGGGGCTGTTTATATAAAATTAAACATAAACACAGGACAGTGTTTTTTTACAGGAGTATGATATGTTTAGTATGGTGCCGAAAATGGCTAAGAAAGATAAAATAATAGAACTAAAACTCTGCAATGTTTTGCTGGAGGATAATGCCAATTATCCATGGTTGATTTTGGTGCCGAGAATCGATAATGCGAAGAATATGCTTCGGTTTTCTATGGAACAGCGCTTGCAGGTAATGCGAGAGGTTGCTCTTTGTGAAGAGGTTTTGGCAGAGAATTTTGCATGTGACCAGACAAATATTGCTACTGCAGATGATGAAATTGACCAGTTGGCAATCCATATAGTGTGCCGTCAGAAAAAAGATAAAAACTGGCCTTGTTTGGCGTGGGGAACGGCAGCGAAGCACTATAAAGCAGAAGATAAAGCAGATATGGTTAATAAAATTGAGAAAGCCATTAAAATTAAGATGGCTAATGAAAAGTATATGCAGTTTTAATAGGGGTTTGTTAGGTTCATACACCAACCCCAAGGATGGAAAATTAGGACTAGAAATGGCAAGAAAAAAGAAAAAAGAAAAAAGTTTATTTAGCAGGGTATCATGGCGGGTATGGGGCGCTGTGGTGGTTGTGTTCAGCCTGCTTCTTGTTATTAGCTGTCTTTCGTATGATGTTAATGACCCATCGTACCATGTGGTGACGTCTCGTAAAGCTCAAAATATTTTGGGGTATTTTGGGGCGTTTTGGGCATCTATATTTGTGCCTGTGGTTGGGTTTGCTATAGTTCCTTTCTTAATTGCACCGATAGTTTGGGGATATAACAAGATTAGGGGCAGAGATGTTCTTTTTGTTTATCCAAGAATTTTTGCATTTGTTTTGGGGATGGTGTTTTTGGCGCCGGTTATGTCTTTTGTATCTAGATTTGTTCCGACAGTTTTTGACTGGGGCGGTTTTGTAGGCGTGATTCTTTTAAGAAAGAGCATAGGTGCGG
>JAISFX010000131.1 GCA_031263385.1 Lactobacillus sp. | reverse complement strand
GCAAAACAGCTGTGTGCCGTTTTTCTCAACATAATGAAGCTTGTTTTTCTTCATCAGAGCCACAAAGTCTTTGTTTGAGAACTTGTTAATAGCCTTATCGCAGAAACTTCCGTTTATATAGTTTTTGGATGATATGCTTAGGTTTGTAAAATTACATCTGCCCCCGCCTGATACTGCAACTTTTCTTAAAGGGCTTTCGTTCTTTTCTAAAATAAGCACTTTTTTAGCACTCTGCAGTGCCGCATAAGCACATGCAAAGCCCGAAGCTCCTCCACCGATTATAATTGCATCATAAACCATAGTTACCTCTATAACAAAGAGGGAAGCCATTATCACTTCCCCCTTTTTAGCTGCTAGTCATCAGGTTAAAATATATATCTTACACCTGCAGAATATTCTATCATATGGTCAACTTTATCAATGCTGTTAAAGTTAACATGTCTAACCATTGCTCTCGCTGCCCAGTTGTCTGTAAATTTATACTGAGCACCTACGCCTGTTCTCCAGCCGATACCATGGTCTGTGCGGTCTTTTTCTCCGGCAAATTTATTCTTGCTGTGAACGTGATATTCTCCAATACCAAAAGAACCCAACAACGCAAATTTCATGTCACATCCAAAAGGCAAATAACCTATGGCATCAAGCCCATAACCTCTAAAAAAGGTTTTGCGTCCGTTGTTTCTTTTGTCTTTGTCAGAATGTTGAGCAAACATCTCTGTCCCGAAATAATTTCCGATAGTTGTTCCCACGTTTAATGTCATGTTGTCATAATGTGGTCCAAACTTAGTATCTCCGGCGGTTTTAATGTTCATGTCAGAATTCACATAATCAAAACCAATATAAGGGCGGTATTCTGTATGGTTAGCATTCGCGTTGCCGGCAAGGCAAACAGACGACAGCAAAACAGCTCCTAAAAATTTTTTCATATTTATATCCTTTTCTAAAATTGCTGCCCCAATTATAAATACTTATACTTAAAAATAAAGAGAAATCATTCCCTGAGGAAAAACCAAAAAAAGAGGAGTAAAAACTCCTCTTTTTTTAATCTTGCCTGTGTATAAACTCGAATGTATATCTAACACCAGCCACATATTCAAACATGTGGTCAACGTCGTGAATACCTTCAAAGTTTACGTTACGAACCAAAGCTCTTGCAGATAAAGTATCAGTAAATCTATACTGAGCACCTACACCGGCTCTCCAGCCATAACCATGGTCAGTCTCGTCTTTACCACCACTTCTTTTTTGCTTAGAGTGCATGTTGTATTCACCAACACCAACTGTTCCAAGAAGAGCGAATTTCAAGTCACATCCGAATGGAAGATAGCCGTACGCATCAATACCATATGCTCTAAACCAAGTCTTTATAGTGTTAAACTCGTTTCCGTGTTTATTTCTTTTGTCTGTACCTGATCTCTGGTAGAAAACTTCTGTACCGAAATATTTGCCAATGTCCATACCAACGTTAACAATAGCGCTGTCATGATGAGGTCCAAAATGGCCGTTTCCGCCACCCATTCTCACGTTAGTTTTAGAATGAGAATAATCAACACCGACATATGGGTTATATTCTAGAGCGTTAGCATTGCCGGCAATCACCAAAGCAGTGGCTGCAACCATCATAGTTCCAAGAGTTTTTTTCATTTTATTATATCCTTTACTAAACTTGTTACAGCTAGTTCTATTTATTATTTATTTTATCAGAAACTGTAATACGATTAACAAATCACAACACAAATATAATATGTTAAAAAATAAAGTAAACCCCAAAAACATAAAAAACTAATAAAAACAACAAATATATTGTTTGGCATATTTTTTAATGTTATACTATTGTTTAACAGTGTAAAAAATCTTTTTGTGGGAATAAAAATGACAAGAAATAACCAGTTTGGACGCACTATGATAGAAGTTTTGGCCGTTTTAGCTATTCTAGGCATGGTTTCTGCTACAATTCTTCAGGCGATAGGCCGTACTTTTGATAAAACTAAGGTTTCTCGTATCTGCCAACAGATTGTTGAACTCCAAAAGAACGTAAACTCGCGCTACGCGGTTGACGGTACATATAAATATATGACAGTTGATGATCTGGTTAAAGAAAGAATCATCCCAACAGATATGATTGGCGCCAGAGGCGAGATTTATCACGCCTATAAAAGCGCTGTAGAAATAAACACAGCAGATGCCGGCGGCCACAATGGCGAAGATAAAGCCTTTCGTGTCGTATTCAAAAAAATACCAAGACACGTCTGTATGGAGCTTTTAGCTATTAATTGGCAGGCCAATAACACAACAGATTTAATCTCTATCACGGTTGGGGCTAAAACCTATTACTGGCCTGATGGAAACGCTGCCAGAGTGTCAAATGATACTTTGCCGCTTGATATGATAAAAGCCGGGCCATTATGTACCGGAGACAATATGGAAATAGAGTGGGTGTTTTATTAATGTTGAGAGTTGGAGATATAAAAAAGACAGAAAGCACGTCCTCCGGTAAGGTCAAAAAAAGCTCCGGCGGCTCTAACTTTTCGTCTTATCTTACCTCAGGCGTTTCAGAACAGGATAGTTCTATCAAGGCAACGTCTTCAATCTCTGTTACAGGTGCAATTTTCTCAGCCCAAATGGTTGACGGCGAGGAAGAGCGCGAAATAAGAAAACACCTCATGAAAAGAAGTGAGACACTTATAGAAAAGCTGGAAGAAATAAGAGACGGATTATTACTTGGCTACATTTCTAGAGACAAATTAATAGAGATTTCTCGATTCGTTAAGGAAAGACGTTTTAACACCGATGATGAGAAATTAAAATCTATAATAGAGGAAATAGAGCTTCGTATAGAGGTAGAACTTGCAAAATTGATGAAATAACTGTGATAAAGCGATTTTTTGCTTGAAAACATATAACTATCTTTGTAAGTTTCTAGAAATATTTATTTTTTAAGGAGAGAGACCATGGAACCAATTACGATCCTTCCCCCAGATTACACACCTTCTAAAAAAGAAGAGTATATGAATGAAAACCAGTTGGAATACTTCCGCCAAAAATTGGTTAACTGGAAGAAGTCTCTCATTGAACAATCAAAAGACACATTAGAAGAGCTTCGTCAGGGCGGCTTAAACCAACCTGACCAGATTGACCGCGCTTCATTAGAGGCAGACAAAGCGCTCGACCTTCGTACCAAAGACAGAGCCAGAAAGCTGATTACCAAGATTGACGCCGCATTAAAAAGAATTGAAGATGGCGAATATGGCTACTGTGAAGAGACCGGCGAGCCTATCGGTATTGAAAGACTTGAGGCCAGACCTGTTGCCACTCTTTCTATTGAGGCTCAGGAGCGCCACGAAAGAATGGAAAAAACTTACGATGATGATGCATAGTCATCAATAATACAAACGGTCATTGCGAGGCTTCCTTAGTCTCGCAATTTCAGCAAATTTAAGGCATAATTATGGCAGTTAAAGACTTTATTTTAGCTTCTTCTTCACCGCAGAGGAAAGCCCTCTTAGCGGCAATTTATTTTGAGCCTAAGAAGTGTGAGCCTGCTGATATTGATGAAACCCCACATAAAGATGAAAAACCAACCGCCTATGTCAAACGTATGGCTCAGGAAAAAGCGCTGGCTGTAGTCAAGAATAATCCCGGCGAGGTAATATTAGCATCAGACACAATAATTGCTGTTGGCCTCAAGATTTTTCAAAAAGCTAAAGATGCAAAAGATCAAGAAGACAAAGTCCGTCAGATGTCTGGCAGGGCTCATCGTGTTATTACGGCTGTTTGCCTAATCAATAAAGAAGGCAAAGAATCAATAAGAGTCAATTCAAACAAAGTATTTGTGAAAAAAATGTCTGAAGAAGAAATCAAAGAATACATAGACAG
>JAISFX010000115.1 GCA_031263385.1 Lactobacillus sp. | reverse complement strand
CTATCTTCATTTTATTGCCGCTTGATATGCGTTCTGAAACAACCCACAGTACAAGAAACACTGCAACTGCAACAATTGTAAACGACAATAGAAAAGAGCTTATCTTCCTTAGGCTTGACGACATTTATTTATCCCCTTTTTCGCAATACATCATTTTTGATGTATATGGATAATTTTTAATGGCTTCATTATTAAGCTCTGTGGTCTTATTTTCAATACGAAACTCTAATTCATCCATAAATTCTTTTTTGCTTAGGCCTTTAGGCATGGGCTCCATAAACTCTATAACAGCCTTACCCGGCAAGCGTAAGAAGGAGCTTTTCTTCCAGAACATGCCGGTATTTAGAGCAACCGGAATTACGGGAAGATCTAGGTTCTCATACATAAAATAAACCCCGGGTTTATAATTGCAAGGAGCGCCCGGTTTCATTCTGGTGCCTTCTGGAAATATTATAATCGGGCGGTTTTTTTTGATGGCCTTTTTTGATTCCTCAAGCATTTTGCGCATGGCTCTGCCGCCTGATGAGCGGTCAATGTTTATCATGCCGTATAAATCTAATGCCCAACCAAAAATAGGGATATAAGTTAGTTCTTTTTTTAGGATGAAAGTTACACGCTTGAGGATAGTGCTCATAACGTAGGTCTCTAGTGATGACTGGTGCTTGGCAGCATAGATACCTTTGTTTTGGTCGATATATTGTTTGCCTCTAACCTCAATCTCGAGCCCGCAAATGGCTTTTAAGAAAAAGCGGCCAAGAGCGATAAAACCATAGTTCCAAAGCTTCATATTCCAGCTTTGAGGAATCCAGAAAAGGACACTGACAATTATACAGCCGGTGGCGATTAGAGAAAAGAATACAATGTTATAAATAAGCGATGCAATGTATATCATTTTACTTCCTTAAAAATAGATATTTAAAACAAACATATAAAAATTTATTATATTCTGAGGCAATTAGAGAAAAGCTGCCCCAGTTGAAGAAACAGTTTTTAGATACATTCTCGGAATAAACCGGATTTATTACTATTTCTAAATCTTTATCACGAGCACGTATTTCCCTCAGGCTTCGAGGGATATGATAGTTTGAGGTAACCAAGCGAATGGATTTGATATTGTTTTTATCAACCCATTGGACAGCTTCAACAGCGTTTTCAATGGTATTGCGAGACCTGTTATCAAGGGTTATCTCGCGGCTGGTGCTGATTGTTACGTCATCACGGCTGGAGATTTCTTTGAGAGACACATCTTTTTGAACGCCTGATATAAACAATTTATCTGCCATGCCCTTGTTAAGCAAATTTATAGCCTCGGGAATGCGGTTGCGCCCGCCGGTTAAGGCTACTATGGCGTCTGTATGGATGCTCTCATCAACCTCATAATTGTTTATGACATGGTTGAAATATACCAGTCCGAAAAACCAGATAAAAGCCAATAAGAAAACTGAATTAAAAACCTGTCTAATCATAGTTACATCATCTTACCTAGAGTTCTTTTTACTGTATAATATGCTGTCCACATAGAAATAAATGCAGAGAACAGTGGAATGCTCAATATTACCAGCCAATCCTTAAATGACAGGCTGGCCTCGCTTATTATGCCCCCTTCAATGTGGGAAGCAAGTGAAGATATTGCTAGAATCGATGGAATCGCAAAAGCTAGGCCGATGACCCCGCCCCAAAAGCCCAAAATCATTGTTCTTCTGGAATATTGCTGGGCGATGTATGTGTCTTTTGCCCCCATTTGGTGCAGTATCTCTATAACATATTTATGGAGGCCAAGGCTGGTTTGGGTGGTGTAAAAAATTGCCCCCGATGTAATGATGATTACCATAACGAGAATCGTTAAAGCCAGAACCTTAAGCCCGTCTGCAAAGTTTATTAATTTGCTTAGCCACAATTTGTGGTTATCAAGAGAGGCAAGTGGAGAGGCCTCAGCAAGCTTTTCGGCAAGATTTCTATAATCTATATCAGCACCTTTTTTGATTTTTACATCTAAAAGGCGCGGCATTGGGAGGTTGTCTACGCGGACACCGTCGCCAAGCCATGGCTGGATAAGGCTATAAAGCTCGGCATCGCCAAGAGGGGTTACTTTCTCAATGCCCTCTATGCTGTTTAAGACATCTATTGCTTTTTGCTGGTGCTCAAATGTGACGGCAATCGCTTTTTCTTTGTCTGTTTCAGTTATGGGCATTATCTGCACGGTTAATGAGCCTAAGATGCTTTCATTCCAGCGCTGCAGCATCGAGTTTACGGACAAGACACCGGCCAAAGTTAGAGAGAAGAGAAAAACGGCAATAGAAATCATTATCTTTAAGAACACGCTGGTACCGTCGTTCTTAAGGTCAAGCTCTTGTTTGCGAGAAATGAGTGAGACTGTTTGCTTCATCATTAACTCCTTAAGCCTGTGGTATCATGAGGATAATAAATGCGGAGATTTTTATCTCTGAGGTGAAGTCTGGGGTAGGCGAAATCTGTAATCAACTTCTCACTATGGGTGGCGATAACAACCGTAGTGCCGATTTTGTTAAGCTCAACAAACAGCTTCATCAATTTTGGGGCAATGAAGTTATCAACGTTGCCGGTAGGTTCGTCAGCAAGCAGAAGCTCCGGACGGTTGATTACGGCACGGGCTATGGCTATGCGCTGTTTTTCGCCGCCGGAAAGTGTGGCTGGTCTTGAGAGCATATGGTTATCAAGCTCTACCCATTGCAAAAGCTCGGTAACACGCTTGCGAATCTCTCTTTCAGGCATGCCGCAAACCCTTAACGGTAGGGCAACATTATCAAAAGCAGAGATGTTATCTATTAGGCGGAAATCTTGAAAAACAACGCCGATTTTACGTCTGAAAAGAGCAAGCTCATCGCGATCAGCAAAGTTTATGTTTTTGCCAAAGACATTTATGTGCCCCCTGCTTGGCCTTTGAGAAAGGTACATCATGCTAAGCAGAGAGGTT
>JAISFX010000154.1 GCA_031263385.1 Lactobacillus sp. | reverse complement strand
CGATACAATTGCTGAGCATGTAGAGGGAATGAAAGAGCCTTTAAGAAACATTTTTGATAAAAAAGAAGAGGATTATAAGCAATTTTATAAAATAATTGACCATAGCACATTTTACATTGAAATAGTTTGTCCAGATTGCAGCAAATATCATACGTCTTTAAGATTACTAAAAGGAGAGAGCTTTGCACTACTTACTAAGAAGTTAATAGAGAATATGTATATTGGCAGCTCATTCAAAGAAACAATACATTGTGATACTGATGACAGCTACTGTGTTGACATATATGGAGATTTTAATCTTCCACAAACTGATGTGAAAGTACACTTAATAATACAGTGTAAAACTCGAAGAAAAACAAATGCTGGAATAAAGCTAAATGAATTAAAAGAATTTGTTGGTGGAAGCAAAGCTTATATATATTCTAAAAAGGAGAAACTCATATTATCAGAAATGCACCCTATCACCATGATATACATAACTAATTCATTCTTTAATGATGACTGTATTAATTACATGAAGAAAATAGGAATAACCTATATTGATGCAGAGAAATATATTAAATTAATTATCAGGAACTCATTATTAAACACATTTATTAAACTGACAAAACACAATAAAAAAGGTACCCTGAAATAGGTTCAAACACGAGGTAACGCATATCCCATCACATTTCTAGGGTTTGTCCTCAAAAAAGGGTTCGCAGTTCGCACCTTAGTCCATAACTCAAGCTTAGCAACAGTTTCATAAAACACTAGGTTCGCACCTAGAAATTATAGCCCACCATTTAAATCTTCATCCTTATTTTCAAGGCTTTTATAAGCCTCTGCCATTTGAACCAATTTTCTCTCAAGCCTGCGAACTAAGCGAATTGTGCTGTAATAAAGCATCCTAAACTCTGCTTTCTTAGCACTATCAATTTCTTCCCACTTAATTTGCTGATAATTAACCTTAACCATAACGACACCTCAAAATTATTAAAATCCCTTGTGTTGTCGCTTAGAATTATTTTATAATCAAGCATATTTACAATAAAAATATTTTACAGGAACTGTTAATGGTAAATTGTCATATCCCAGAGAATCTAGATATAAACGAATATACTTATAAATGGAGAGAAAGAAATTCATTAAAGTTACAAAAAGCTCTATTAAGAATTAAAGCAATTGAAGATAAAAACCCCGGATATACAGGTTCTAACGCCCTATTATTTGCAAATTTTTTAGTTAATTTAACAAAAACTGCTAAAGCTATATCAATTTTATCTTTTAAACATCTTGAGGCAGAGATAATAACTCTATCAGGTACTATGATTGAAGGTATGGCTTTAATGCTTTACTGCTTAAAAAATAATAAAGCTGATGTATATTTTGATTATTTAACAATAAACGGACTATCATTGGAATATGGCGAAGCAGAGGCAGGTGCTGCTCTAAATTCAAATCAAGTAGAGTTTTACATAAATATGCTTAAAAAACTTGGCCATAAATATATTAAGGCAGATAAAAATTATACCGAAGTTATTGAATTTCTGAAGTCCGAAGAAAACAGTTATGCCGATAAAATAAAAGTTTTAAAAGATTCTTATAAAAAGTTTCCTAAACACTCAGTAAAGTATCTTGTTAAAGAGTATACGAATCAAGACATTGAGAAAGCTGTGTATGAAAAATATTGCCATATTAAACATCATCACCTTAACAATAATGTTTGGTATCATGAACAAAAACGTTGGGATAAAATATTTTGTCCTTTTGACGAGCTAAATGGAATAAGTAGTGCCCTAGACATTTTAAACAAGCTAATAGATAAATATGATGAAATGAAAAAAGATGGAATTATCACTGAACCATAGGCATAACTTCTCACCTGCTTACTACATGCTTCCGAATTCGGCAATGATTCGGCAATGAAACAAAAACCGCTCTTAGCAATTCTGCTAAAAGCGGCTGATTTATTGGTTGCGGGGGCCAGATTTGAACTGACGGCCTTCAGGTTATGAGCCTGACGAGCTACCGGGCTGCTCCACCCCGCGATAATATCGCAGCTCTTGAAAACTCAAGAACTGCTGCATATTTACGCTTTTTTACCCCCCTTGTCAAGAAAAAAATAACCCCTTACCGCCGGCTCATCTTTCTTTAAGTTTATTGTAGGGCACACTCTGGTATAGCGCTTTAACTTGCCCACCCTTTTCTGCCCATACTAAAGCATCCAGCTGCTTGTCCCAAAAGCCAATTTTGCCTTGCTTACATAACGCCCCCATCTTATTAATAACAACATTATTAAACTTATTATTATGAGCAAGCCTCATAATAAATGCATTCTGATATTTAGCACTCATAAACAATTTAGGCTCTAAGCTTTTTTGCAAATAAAGCTTTTCATGCCCGGTTTTATCTACTCCAATTTTAGCAATCTGCATCCCATGCTTTAGCGCGTTTTCTAGACTGATATTATTGTCTGCTGAAATCTTACACATCGCAATTTTCTTGCCACATATCACAGCCATATCTTCTCTGGCCTGCAGCATCCTCTTCATCAAACCCTTACCCCTGTAGGCAGGGTCGACTAAAACAGCCTTATAAACCGCCACATCTGAAAGACTATACCCTCTTACCAGCTCTGGAGCCTCTGCCGCCACAAACTCATCCTCTGCGAAAGATAATATTGATTGCGCCACCAAATTCTTCCCAACATATATCCCATACATACATTGTTTGCTTCCGGTCAGCGCTTTCATAAAATCATTTTTGCTTCTACAAACAGTAAAATGCTTTTTATCTTCTTCCAGGTTGTCTATAATTTTCTTTTGCAAAGCCATAACATTTTCCAAATCCTGCATGCCCAGCTTTGTAATCTGCAAATCCTCATTCATCTCTGTAACTCTCACGTAAAAAACAAAAAAGAGGCCTGAAACCTTTTCAAACCTCTGCAATCAAATCATCATTATTTAGACATGAGTCATCGTCGCAGATTCTCCTTACGAATTCTACGAGCACGAACAGAAATAGAATTTAATTTAGCAATATTCATTATCGTTCCTAAAATTTAACAAATACATTTTACTCATCAGTATTAATATGTCAACAAATAATAAAAAAAGAGCCTTATGCAAACTAAGGCTCTTTAATCAGAATAAACATTATAGAATTTGAATATTCCCCGCAGCTTTTCTTCCTTTATCGTCATATATCTCGTAAGAAACCCTTTGCCCGTCATTTAGTCTGCGCAGACCCAGGCTCTCAAGCTGCGTAATGTGAACAAACACATCTTTATCCCCGCCATCTGGTTGAATAAAGCCGTATCCTTTTTTGGTATTAAACCATTTTACTGTTCCATTTAACATTCTATTCCTCATATAATTAAATTAAAAACTACGTACGATTGCGTCAAGCGCGATTCACTACTTTAAATTAATTGAATAAACGAAACTGTCAATATATATTTTATATAAATAACAACTATACGTTGCTAAATCTTTTCTATCCCCCTGAAAAACTAGCTTAGAAGCCCATAATCCCAAGCCCGTCAACTTTAGGATTATAAAATAGGTCATAAGTGTTTCCACCAATCCTTTTATCAAAAAACTCTTTAAGATCAAACCTTGGCTTCATCAATTCCGGCGGAAACTCCATACCATACCTCAACGCATAATCCTCTCCTCTTTGCTGCAATGTAACAAAACCTCTGCTGTCAGCAAAGCAGTCAGCTATCTGAATTAATAGATCATAATCATCAGGCTCATTGTCTTTTAGAAAACTTTTCACAAACGCCACATCTTCCTTGTCCCCAAAAAACATCTGAGACCCACTTGGCGGAGCATTCTCAAAAACATTAAACGGAAACATGTGTGTCAAACAAATTCGGGCAACCCCCTCATCAACATCTTTAAGCCTCTCATAACCGAGGATTCCATGAAACCTCATAGCCTTATATTCCTCAAGCTTCATAACATCGTGCAAAAGCCCAAGAACATATGCCCTCTCTGCATCCATTCCGGCCTTCGCAGCCATAAGCTCTGCTATAGCAGCCGTACCATAAATGTGATTATGAAACCTAAACCATGTGCTTTCTCTACGCCCGTTTTTAATTGCATCTTTTTTTACATCATCAATAATAGCTTCTGCTTCTTTTCTAGTAATCATTTATGCTACCTCGTTTAATTACCTTTACATTTTTATAACCTTCAAACATAATATATCAAACAATGTTAAAAGGTATTTAAATATGAGAATTATAAGCTGGAACATCTTCTTAAAAAAAGATAACACTGCTGATGTAGCAAGGTTCATTGAGCAAGAAAAAATTGATATAATCTGCCTGCAGGAGGCCACTCGCTCTTTCAGCAAAAAAACTGACAAGATGTACCACTCCGCCACAGATTTGAATGAGCACTTTGAAAAAAGCCACCCTTACAACTTTTTTGCTCCTTCCTTTATTGCCGATTTAAAAGCAGCTTAAAATAATAGTTGTCCATGGCATGATAAATGACAACAAACTGGGCAATGAGATGACTGATAAACAGTCAGAATTCATCATTGAAGAGGCCAAAAAAGATAATCTCCCCACAATCATCGTTGGCGATTTTAATTTAGTACCTGAAAGCAAAAGCATCCAACTGATAACTGAGCACTTCAGAAACCTGCCTGTTGAATACAACCTCAAGACAACCCGCCCGGCGTCTTCAGATAAGGGAAATCAAGTTATCGACCATATCTTTGTAAATGACAAAATTGATGTGAAAGAATTCAAAGCCATCGATTCTGAAACCTCTGACCACCTCCCATTAATTATGGATTTTGATATAAAGTAAATAAACTATGTTAGATAAACTTAACTTACCGACACAAATAAATATAGATGATTTCAGCATAATAAAAAGGGAGCATAATCATGACTCATCCCTATGGCAAATCATCCAAGAACACAAAGACATCATCGGCAAATACCTTCCTTGGCCTTACCAAATAAACTCCCCAAAAGACCTTTATAATAAAACCGAAGAAATCATCGCAGAGTGTGAGGACGGCAGCAAATATTACTACTGCATCGCAGACAAAAACAAAAACCTAATCGGCGCAGTATATGTCTTAAACATAGACTATAAAAACCATAACGCCGAGTTCGGCTACTGGCTAATCCCAACCCAAACAGGGAAAGGCTATATCACAAAATCAGTAGAAACCCTTGCCGAGGAACTCTTCAAAAAAAACATC
>JAISFX010000135.1 GCA_031263385.1 Lactobacillus sp. | reverse complement strand
AATCGTGAAGCAAATACCACATGTTCTAAGGCTTGTGATATAGAGCTTACAAATTATGGTATGGAACTGAAAACTTTAATAGAGCAGTTTCGTGAACAGGTTCAGAATATAGAATAGGTTTTGTATTTTTAGAGATCATAATCCAAAGCCGCAGATATATAGTTTTATAATAGAGGTGAAAACATGATAGTAGATATTGTAAATCATTTAAGAGAAACAAGACGTGGAGCAATGTTTGTGCTGGATGGGCCTTCGGGTTCAGGCAAGAATGCTATCATGGAGGAGATTATAAAGAGAGACAAAAACATTAAGTTCTCTGTATCTGCCACTACGCGCAAAATAAGAGAAGGTGAGAGTGAAGGTAACCCTTATTACTTTTTACCTAATGAAGAATTTGATCGTTTACTTGAAGAGGATGCTTTTTATGAATATGTTGAGTCTGACTATGGGGCGAAATATGGAACGTTGAAGTCGGAAGTTGACAGCTTTATTACTGTTGGACAAGATGTGTTGTTTGATATGGACAATCCTGGGCTTTTGCAGATGAAAGAAAGAGCACCTTATGATGTGGTCTCAATCGGTATTCTTCCTCCGTCTATTGACGAGCTTTATAGCCGTCTTGTTAAAAGAGGAAATAATGATGAGGCGTCTATAAAGAAAAGAATGATGCAGACATTTAATAGGCTGCAATTGATGCGTACATATGACTATGTTATTGTTAATGTTAATCTGGAAGAATCGGTTGGCAAATTGCAAAGGATTATATCCGGCGAGAGAATGAAGCGCGTGCGCCAGATAGGTTTGCCAGAGTTCTTTAAGCAGCTATCGAAAGAGGCTAAGAAATATGAATAAACAAGTCTTTTATAACCGATACGGTGAAGAATGCTTTTTAGGGGACGCAGTGCCTACTAATAAAAAAGGCTATTTTGCAGTATTGATAAAAGACGACAAAGTTTTAGTTACTATTCCGGAAGGGGCAGATATCCCCGAGTTTCCCGGTGGTAACAAGCAGAGAAACGAGACCCCTAGAGAAAGCCTGTATCGCAAGCTTTATGAAGAGACAGGTGTGGACTTTGAGCTTGGGTGTGGCTGCAGTGATAAAGAGTTTAATCATGTGGTTGATTACTTCTCTATAGAGGACAAGCCAAACGGACGGTTCTTTTTTTATGATCAAACATTTTATGTTTATGATGCATCAGCGTTTGGAATTGATGCAACAGAAAAGGTGTGGAAGACGCCCGATGGTGCGCAGGCTTGCTGGGTTAAGATGAAAGATATTATAAAAGAGAAAAAGAAAATCAATTATGCGCACTGGCTTGCTTTTAAGGAAATATTTATGAAAGGCTAAGCGCCTGTTTCATCATCCATATCTTCGGGGATTTGAAAAGGTTGAAGCATGGAGCGCTCTTCAGCGTTCATTGCTCTATATACTATAATCGCGTTTCTCTCGGCATCTGCTACGTTTAAGAATGCGGCACGTTGATACAAGGTAAAGGCACGAGGCAAGTCTTGCTGTATGCCAACGCCGCGAGCCAGCATCCATGCTAGTATCTCAATAGCTTTAGGGTTGTTCTGGTTTACTCTTTTTTCTACCTCTGCAAGCTCTACAGGAGTAATCTGATTTAGCTTGATAGCCTCAACGGTCTCTTTCCATTTTTTTTCTTCTGCGCGAAAGGCTTCATTGCGAAGCTTTCTTTGGTCAGTTAAATCTATGGGGTCAGATTTCTCGGTAGAAGCTTTAACGTTAGAGTTCTCAAAGGTTTGGTCTTCAAGGAAGTCAGGGGCTTTGCGGTTTTTTACAAACAGCGGTAAGTAACCATCATTGTCAGATTTAACAATGTCACGATAAATCTCATCTAAACTAGCAGCGTAGCAAAGATGTGGGAAAAGCAAAGCAAATGAGATTATGTACAGTATCTTTTTCATTGCTTTATTATTTGATTATTTTAGTGTAAAAGGGAAGAATTAAATACCTCTTATGAACATGTTATAGCTAAATAAGGCGCAGAAAATGGGCAAAATTTATAAATCAATGACAGAACTGGTCGGGCATACTCCGATGTTGAAGCTTTCTAAGCTTATGGCCAAGAAGAAAGTTAAGGCTAATTTGTTTGGGAAGTGCGAGTTTTTTAATCCTCTATTCTCAGTTAAAGACAGAATAGCTTTAAGAATGATTGAGGACCTTGAAAAGAGCGGTAAAATAACCGCCGAGACAGTGTTGGTAGAAGCAACATCCGGAAACACGGGAATTGCGTTGTCAGCTATTTGTGCATCAAAAGGTTATAAGTTGGTGATTATTATGCCTGAAAACATGTCTGTTGAAAGAGTGTTGCTTATGAGGCATTTTGGTGCAGAGGTTATATTAACCCCGGCAGAGGACGGCATGAAAGGTGCAATCACCAAAGCAGAGCTTTTAGAATCTAAAAACAAAGACGTGATTATTCTAAAGCAGTTTGAAAACCAGTCTAACCCGGATGCGCACAAGTTTGGTACAAGTATGGAAATTATGGAGGACATGAAGGGTGAGGTTGATGCTGTAGTAATAGGAGTTGGTACAGCAGGAACATTAAACGGAGTTGCCTCTACATTGCGTACAAATAATCCTGATCTTTATGTGGTCGCGGTTGAGCCGAAGTCAAGTCCAGTGCTTAATGGAGGCAATGCAGGGCCTCATAAAATTTCAGGAATTGGGGCAGGTTTTATTCCAAAGTTCTATGATAAGAAACTAGTAAACGAAGTGTTCGATGTTGAAGATGATGTCGCAATAAAAATGGCTGATGAAGTTGCCAAAACAGAAGGCCTT
>JAISFX010000060.1 GCA_031263385.1 Lactobacillus sp. | reverse complement strand
ATGTCTTTGTATGAAACAGGTTGGATACGGTTGTTGCTATCGTCATTAAAATAAACATCTGTTTTAGTCATATAGATTACAGAATCTTTAACCTGTTTAAGGCTTGGGTTAGCGTTTCTGGTATCAACGATAATGGTTATATCTTCATCAAGCTCGAAACGGTCAATAACACCGTCTCTCCACTGAAGTTCGCCATTTTTGATAACAATCTCAGGTGCTTTCTCAAAGAAAACTTGTGTAGCCTCGCGCACATCTTCGCGAGAGATTGATGAGAAAACAAAGGTTATCTGAGCGGTTACGCAGATAGCCAAGATTAATGCCGGAATGCAAAGCATGCCTGCTCCGCTGCCTTTGCCATTGCGGATATAATTTTTGATAAAAGCAGTATCAAAAAAAGATTTATACAACAATTGTATGTAAGTTTTCATTGAGCCTCTCCATTTTTTTGAAATTCTATTAAAGGTTATAATGTTAAAAGTTTTAAAACAAGTTAAGATTTCTTTTGTTTAAATGCTCTTGAATAAATAAACAGATAAATATTGCTGATAATCATGCAAAAACCAAACAGGTATAAAAAGTTTAAGCCACCATTGTCTTTGATTTCTATTTTATCAACAAAGCCTGACACCGCTGCAATTACCATTATAATAATGGGAGGATATGTGGCTGAGGTGATGGCGCGAGATTTTTCTGCACCCGATAGAGAACCGTATTGTTTATTAATGAACCTCGCAAGTAATGATGACAAGCATGATATTATGAAAATTAAAATAAAAAGTAGGAATGTGCCAAAGATAAAAACAGCCAAGGCGGCCTGAACTTTCGTTGCCCTTTCATCAGGAGTATCTGCTGATGAGAAACTGCCCATGTTGGAAGATATGGAAAACGCAAGAGCATACATCAGAGCCAGAAAGATTTTGGCAGAGAACCCACTTTTGCTGCTATCCTTTATATAGTTTGCAACAAATTTGGTATCATAAAAAGATTTATATAGTAATTGTATGTAAGTTTTCATGAGATTTCCGTTGACGTCTTTGATTTATTGATATAATTTACAGGTTAGTTTTTAAAAATTAATTTGAGATTAATGAGATGTACTTTTTAAATAACATATCTATTTCCTTTTCTATCATTATCCCTTAGGGGATTATGTTTCGCTTTAAAATATTCAAAATTAAAATCTTAAAAACAATCAACATTTTAAAATACGGGTAAACTGAAAATGACAAAGCATTATGTTGAAGTTAAGGCTAAGGCTGACTTCGTGGAAATTGAAAAAAATATCTTGGGGTTTTGGGAAGAAAATAAAACTTTCGAAAAATCTGTTACCAACAGAAGTAACGCAGAAGAGTTTGTGTTTTATGACGGACCTCCTTTTGCAAACGGAACTCCTCACTATGGGCATATCATGGTGTCATATGTTAAGGATGTGGTGGCAAGATACCAGACAATGAGTGGCAAAAAAGTTGAGCGCCGTTTGGGTTGGGACTGTCATGGGCTTCCTGCTGAGATGCCGGTTGAAAAACAACTTGGTGTATCCGGCCGCAAACAGATTGAGGCATATGGAATCGATAAATTTAATGAAGCATGTCGTGCAGATGTTTTGAAATATTCTAACATCTGGATTGATACATTCAAACGTATCGGCCGCTGGGTGGATTTTGAACATGATTATAAAACCATGGAGCTGGGCTTTATGGAAAGCGTTATAAGCAACTTCAAACAGCTTTATGAAAAAGGTTTGGTATATGAAGATTATCGCGTGATGCCATATTCTTGGGCGGCGGAAACTCCGTTATCTAACTTTGAGGTTAACCTCGGTTATAAAGACAAGACCGATTGCGCTATTACCGTCATGTTTACTTTAGAAAACGGTATGAAGATATTGGTCTGGACAACTACTCCATGGACATTGCCTTCTAACCTGATGTTGGCTGTGGGCAAAGATATTGAATATGCAATAATGGAAGAGGCCGGACAGAAATATGTTATTGCTAAAGCCTTGGTCGGAAAATATAAAAAGCAATTTGAAAATGCTGTTGAGACAGGAACAATGAAGGGCTCTGAACTCGTTGGAATGAGCTATATTCCATTGTTTGACTATTTCTTAAAGCACAAAGATACTGGAGCATTTAAGGTTATTGCCGGAGAGTTTGTTTCTACCGAGGACGGTACAGGTGTGGTTCACATTGCACCGGGCTTTGGTCAAGACGACTTTGAAGTTTGTCGTGCTTATGATGAAAACTTCCCTGCGGTTTGCCCTGTTGATGAGGCCGGAAAGTTTACTCATGAAGTTAGTGGATATGTCGGCAAACAGGTGTTTGAGACTAATGATGACATTATGGCAAGCCTCAAAGAGCGCGGCCTTTTGGTTAAAAAAGAGCAATATACACACTCTTATCCGCACTGCTGGAGAACAGATACTCCGCTTATTTATAAAGCTATGTCCTCATGGTTTGTTAAGGTTACTGACTTTAAAGATGATATGGTTAAAAATAACCAGCAGGTTAACTGGGTGCCGGATCACATTAAAGACGGGCGTTTTGGAAAGTGGCTTGAAGGCGCACGCGACTGGTCTATCTCGCGCAATCGCTTTTGGGGAGCACCTATTCCGGTATGGAAGTCTGATAATTCGGAGTTTCCGAGAATCGACGTGTTTGGCTCATTAGAAGAGATTAAAGAAAAAACAGGTTTTGAGATTAAAGACCTGCACCGTCCATATATCGACGAAGTAGTTTATCCAAACCCTGATGACCCAAGCGGTAAAAGTATGATGAGGCGTGTGGCAGACGTGTTTGACTGTTGGTTTGAATCCGGCTCTATGCCTTATGCTCAAGTGCATTACCCATTTGAAAACAAAGAATGGTTTCATGAGCATTTTCCGGCAGATTTTATTGTTGAGGCAATGGACCAGACACGCGGATGGTTTTATACATTAATGGTGTTATCAACCGCGCTTCATAATAAACCGGCGTTCAAAAACTGTATCTGCACAGGATTGTTGATGGCAGAGGGGGGACAGAAGCTTTCTAAAAGGCTGAAAAATTATCCTGACCCTAACCTGATTCTGGACACTATGGGATCTGATAATTTGCGTTGGTTCTTGGTCTCATCCCCTGTGTTGAAAGGCGGAAACCTTGCTGTCGATTTGGAAGGAAAAGAGATTGCCAAAGCTGCGCGTGAGGCATTAATCCCAATTTGGAATGCTTATTACTTCTTTACGCTTTATGCTAATGCAGAGGAATATAAGGCAAAAGAAATCAGCCGTTCTTCCGAAGGGTTGGATAATTATATTTTGGCAAAGCTGAAGAAGCTTTCAAAAATAGTTAAGCAAGGAATGGACAGTTATGATGTGTCTATGGCAACTAACGAGGTTGTCGGGTTTATGGAGATTTTGAATAACTGGTATATTCGTCGTACACGTGACCGTTTTTGGGAAGGTGATGAACAGGCGTTTGATACGCTTTATACTGTTTTGGTTAATCTGTGCAGAGTGGTTGCTCCGCTGCTGCCATTTATTACAGAATATGTATATAAAAATCTGACCGGTGAGGAATCTGTTCACCTTGCAGACTATCCTTCGCTTTCTGAGATTAAGGATGATGAGCAGTTAATTGAGCAGATGGATTTTGTTCAAGACCTTTGCGGTGCAGGAAAGTTTCTGCGCGAGGAGAAAAATCTGCGTAATCGTCTGCCTCTGTCCAGTCTTACTGTGGTTGGTGTTGATTCTTTGGACAGCGAATATCAGGAGATTGTTAAAGACGAGCTTAATGTTAAAGCTGTTAAGTTTGACACAAATCTGGACAGCTATGCTTCTAAAACCGTTTACCTATACACCCCTTTGCTTGGCAAACAGCTTGGTAAAGATATGGGTGCGGTTATGGCTGCATATAAGCAAGGTCAATGGACTATAAAGGATGATGGGCTTGAAATAGCCGGC
>JAISFX010000168.1 GCA_031263385.1 Lactobacillus sp. | reverse complement strand
TGCCGATTGCCTCAACATCCATATTGGTTATGGTTATATTGGAATGAGATCCTGCATGTATACCGCTGGTAGCGTTTATGTTGGCAGTAACTTTGTTGTTTCCGTTTGAGCTGCTGATGTTTATGACTCCATGAGTGTTTGCTTGTATACCACCATAGTCATTGCCATTGGCGATAACATTAAAGTTGCTTATTGTAATATTGGAGAACATGTCGCTTGCTAAAATTCCGCTGCCGGCGTTGGAGTTGGTTGTAAGGGTTAAGCCGCCTATATAACTGGCAAAGCCTATTCTACCGCCGGAGGATGCATAAACACCTGAGGGATTGGTCGATGAAAGATTGTTATAGTTGCCGTTGGCTGAAAGGTCATAGTTTGAAGTTATAGTACCACCTGTGCCGCTGGCATATATGCCGGAGACATCAGCATTGCTGTCATAGTTGTGGGTTTGGGTTGAGCCAATAGTATGAGATGTGGTGACGTTGAGAGAAACAGCACTTGCTGTGCTGATAGCCGTGAAGCAAAGGAGGCTTGCTATAAAACTTACTTGTATTTTCATGTGGTTCACCATGAGTAAAATTGCGCATGCTTTTTTATACCACACAAAAGTTTAATGTGAGGTAAATAAGAGTTGGATTTTTTGTAAGTTAAGTTTATCATGAAGGCAAAGCTATTTAAGGAGAGAGAGTATGTCTAAGATTGTTATCGGCGTGATTGGTGACAGCATTACAAACGGATATAATGATGAAGAAGGATTGGGCTGGTTTGGTAGAATGAGCCAGAAAATTGCCAGCAACTTTACAGGGCAATTTGCTTTTTGTAATATGGCGAAATCTGGTGATATGGTGCCGGATGCGTACCACCGTATGGCAGCAGAGACAATGACTAAAAGCATTGATATACTGCTGGTTATGGTTGGGGTTAACGACATAATTCGCTCTCCTAACAAAGAGGCAGGCACATCTTTATCTGATTATGGAAGAGACAGGTATTGGGTTAAAATGCTTGATGTTGCAAATGCATCAGGTGCAGAAGTGGTGGTTTTTGATATTTTGCCGTCTTATGAAAAAGCTTTGCCTTTTGTTTGTGACCGAGGAGAGCTTTATTTCTTAAATTCAGATATTGAAAAGCACAATCAACTCATTGAAAATCTTTGTAAAGAAAGAGGTATGAAATTTGTTAAGCGTTATGATGACTGGCTTAAAAAGAATCTGAAAAATCTTTATTCAGATGCAGTTCATCCTAATGCCAAGGGACACCAAGTTATTGCGGAAGAGGTATATGAGGAGTTGTGGCGACAGGGGATATTAAAATAACTTTTATAGAGTGACTAATCGTGAAAATGTGGTGCTCAGATGCTCATGTACTAAGAGGTACACTTCGCTCTTGTGCTCCGCTTTTAACTTCTATTCATCTCTCTAAAAGTTATTTTGGGTTTGTTATAGAGTGACTGATATAGAGCGACTAATCGTAAAAATGTGGTGTTCGTGGAAACATAAGGGGGTTTTATGAAACTGGTTAAGCCAAGTATTGAATACAAAGACAGCTATATTGAGGCTTTGGAAGAAGGCTTTATGCTCGGCGAAAATAAAAGATATCCGCAAGAGGTGATTGCTCAGGCAAAAGAAAATTTTGAGCAATATTTGCAAGACCATTTTTATGCCAGAAAAAAGACCAGAGTGCTTTGCCAAGACGGAAAATATCATGACAGAGTGCCTCAGGATTCATTGTGGCTGGTTGATGGCGATGAGTTTATCGGGCAGTTTGAGATTAGGCATTATCTTAACTCCTTCTTATTACAGGCGGGAGGGCATATTGGTTATGGAATCCGTCCGTCAAAAAGAATGAAAGGCTATGCAAGCAAAGGATTGGCGCTGACTTTAGCCGAAGTTAAGAACATGCGGCTTGATGTTGATAAGGTGTTGATTACGGCTAATGATGAAAACATCGCATCGTGGAAGGTTATTGAAAAAAACAAAGGGGTTCTTGAAAATATTATCCAAGAACCCTGGGGTGATAAAAGAACAGTACGTCGCTACTGGGTTGATGTGTAAGCCTTTTATTTCTTTTCAAAAATGCTCTTCATCATGGTATCTAAAGCTTTTGATTCTGCAGGGCCGTCATAAACAACACGACCTTGGTCTAATATATAAGCATGGTCGGTTAAGGGCAGCAATGACTTAAGGTTGTGTTCAACAATTACGAAACCTGTACCGGTTTTATCTTTAATGTCTTTAATTTTGCGGAAAGTGTCCTGAATTAATTTTGGAGACAGGCCAATTGACGGCTCATCAAGCAAAACCAGTTTGGGGTCATTAATAAGAACTCTGGCAATGGCCACCATTTGTTGCTGACCGCCAGAAAGGTTGCCGGCTAAATCATTTAAGCGGGCTTTCAAGTCTGGAAAATGTTCAATTACACGTTCCATTTTTTCTTCAAACTTAGAACGGTCTTTCCAAAAATGGGTGGCAAGCTCTAAGTTCTCAAGAATAGTCATATTACGGAAAACACGCTTGCCTTGGGGAATCATGAATACGCCTTTTTCTGTTAAAGCCTGAGGCGTTGGGTTGATGCGGTAATCAAACAGAGTTATCTCGCCTTCGCGTGGTTTCAAAAGACCATACATGACTTTTAGCAAGGTTGATTTGCCTGCGCCATTGGGTCCCATTATGACGGTAAGCATGTTTTCTTTAATCTCTGCATTGATATCAAACAGAACGAGGCGGCGTTTGTCGTAGCCGGCATTTATGCCTTCCAATTTTAGAATTGTTTTGGGAGGATTTTTAAAATCTGTACTGCAAACAGTTTTAGCTGTGCTTTTTGCTTTTGGTGTTTTTTTTGTTTCTGCCATTTTATTGTTCCTCGTACATTACGGATTTGCCATTTTTAATTATTTTTAGAGTTGGTTCAGATTGCATGATGCCTTCTTTACTAAAGTGAATGTCGTTAAAAGCAGTGTTGAATTTATGGCCGGATGTTATGAAATTAATCATATCTTCTTTATTGGTTCCTACTTCAAGGTTTGTGTCTCTGATTACCTCAAGAGCAGTGTAAACACCTTCGGAGTAATTGGTGCCATCATGGCCTGCATATTTGATAAAGTTTTGGACATAGTTTTTATTGGACTGGACAGCGTCGATGTACCAATAGCCCTCTAATAGGCTTTTATCTTCAGGGTAAAACATAGATTCAACATTAGTGACTTTTACATCAGGTTTAATGTCTTTGAGTTGTTTCATGAATATGGAGAACTCAGGGATATAAATTTGGCCGATAATAATCTCGGGATTGGTTTGAAGCATTTTGGATATTAAAATTCTATAATCTCTGTCGCCGTCATTTATAAATTCATCAAAGGTTATATCTATACCGTAATCTTTAGCAAATTTT
>JAISFX010000075.1 GCA_031263385.1 Lactobacillus sp. | reverse complement strand
CGATACTTTGCCAGCTCAGCTTTTTTGTTTTCAGCAATCACGCCGATATCAAATCTTTTCAAAATCTCATTCATATCTGCCATGGTGATTACTCCTTCATCTCTGCAACATTCTGTTTCCACTCATCAACGATTCCCTTAACATCGGCAATAGTAATACGACCATATGTCTTACCGTTGATAACCGTAACCGGAGCCAGTCCGCAACAGCCAACGCAGCGTACGCTTTGGAGGTGAAAGTTTCCTTCGGCATCTGTGTCGCCTTCTTTAATGCCCAGCTCTTTTTCAAATTCGCCGATAATTTTATCGTTCCCTTTTAAATAACAAGCCGTACCTGTACACACAGAGACTACGGCTTTACCTGGAGCTTCTAATTTGAAGAAGTTATAAAACGTGAGAACCTCATAAATTCTCGCTAACGGCACTCCCATACCCTCAGCCAGAACGGCGGCATCTTCCCACGGCACATATCCCTTAACCTCTTGGATTTCGTGCAATGCCATAATCAGCGAGCCTCGCTTCCTTTTCCATTTATTTGCCGCTTGTACGGCAACTTCTGTATCAGCCATTTTCACCCTTTCATCTTGCAAAGTTTAAGGTCTATTGTCTAAAACAATGCAATCAGAGTATTATTTAAATTCGTGACTTTCAAGGGCAAAAAGAATCTATTCGTGAAAATTTTCCTTTTTTTCAAACTTTTAGTTGATAACGATTATCACTATCAAACAAGCCATCCGATTTAAAACAAAAAAAGACTGCTATCGATACCCTTCTCGAGGGCTTTGATAGCAGTCTTAAGTAAATTTTACAAAAATTAGATTACATTTTCCGGCAATAAAGCGCACCGAGAAATGCTAAACAATTTAAAACTCCCCATATCCTTTTAGGGGCAGAAAGTCATTCACCTAACTTTTTTTTTACACGGTTTAACTTGCTTCGTTTGCTTCTTTTCTCATCTCTATTCTTACTTCGCTCTTATTTTTGCTGGGAGGTCCGTTAGAATTTTGATGGTTATCTAAATTTTTCATAAGCTTTTCGAATTTTTCGAGTGTCAACGGCTTATTAAATTACCTCATCTAAAATGAGTGCATAAGAAGACAACAAAGTTGTAAATACCATTTAAAACCTACTGATAAAGTCTCTTTGCTCCTAGCTGAGAGATTTGCGATATCAATAGGAAAAACCTTTCGCTGATTTTATTTACTCAAATTTGCGTGTCCGGTGTCAAAATGTCCTTTTTCCATTTTTTTCGTCGTTTGTTCTGCTAACCTCAACATTACGCGGAGGAGAGTTAGTAGAAAAACGGCGGGTTCTTAATGTTTTCATAGGCAATAACGATTTTTTCGATTATTTGCACGTTTGTTTTATATTACTTGCCTAAAGCAAGGGCATGAGAGGACAACTTTAAGGTTGTATGGCCACGTTGTATGCGTATAATTATAAAAACGATGATTATCAGAATAGAATTTAATTGCCATCAACATATTTATCAAATCCGCTTCTGTCAAGATTTTTTCGATTCGCTTGTGTGTTACCCACAAAAAAGCGCGCCTTAAAGCACGCTTCATTGTCGATTCTTGTTTTTTTAAGGCCTATGCGGCGCCCCTGCCTCCGGCTCTGGCTTTCATCACCGCAGGGTTCATCTGAACCTTTTTGCCCGCAGGCTTTTCGCCCTTATTAGCTTTAGACTTGGCGTTTTTATCAACTTTCATCTTTATTTTTTTACCAAGCTTGCCTTCTGATTTCTCTGCTGAGCTCTCTGCTGAATTTCTTGTAGAAACTCTCGGCTTCATCTCGATTCTTTTCCCTTCTTTTGCCTCAATTGGCTTTGGCTTCTGATTGGTCTTTGGCGCTTGCTTAACTCCGCTTAAAATATCCAGCTTGTCATTAATCAATTTTTGCTGTTCTTTTTCTGCGGCCAGTCTTTTCTCTCTAATATCCAACCATTTTTTATATCTTTTCCTAAGCATCAGCTCGCGTTGCTTCCTCTTGATATGCTCTTCTTTCCTGACCTGTGCTGCTGCGGCTTTTTTAGCTCTTTTTTCCTGAGATGAAGATATCCATCTCTGCCAAAAAGATTTCTTCTTCTCAGCTTGTTTTTGTGCCGGAGCAACAGCTTCCTTAGCTGCTGATTTTGGCATAACCTGTTTTTTAGCAATAGTTTGTTCTTTAACGACAGACACAGGCGTCGCTTGGGTATTGGCATTTATCTTTGGTTTTTTTATTACCACAGTTGCTGCTGGCGCTTTTTTATCAACCTTGCTGTTTTTTTGAAACTTATTCACTGCAATTTCATATTCCTCACTCTGATATTTATAATCTTTAGCAGGCATTTTTTGCTTTTTAACAGCACCTTCTTCCGCTGATTCCGGATTCTTTTTGATTTCAGATGCCTCTTTATACGCATCATAAAGCGTCATTGGCTTTTCTTCTTCTAGCTGTTCTTCATCATATCCTCCACCGCTGCCGGCAGGAGTTTTTATTATGTTGCTAACCTTGGGAAAGTGGTTTTCTCTTCCACCTGCCGCAATTTTATCTTTGATAGCCTCTATATCCTCAGAGATTTCAAGCTTAGCCAACTCAAGCCTTGATATACAAACATCTTCCTCGACTTTTCCTGTCTCTTTGGATTCTACATTGAGCTTAAACTTGTTTATTCCTTGTTGAATTTCAGAAATAATGTTTGCAACCTCTGCTGCCAAACTTTCTTGTTGCTTTTCTTTGGCTCTCAACAGCGGTATAAATGTTTCATCCCCAGGCTTTTTATCATTTCGCACATCAGACACAACACTACCATCAGCACCTTTTTCAAGATAGTCATCCACATCTTTTTCCATCTCTTCTTTATATTTATCTCTGGCCATATTTCTGCCCCGCAACAATAGGTTAAACTTGAGAGAATTATACCACCGAAATGTCTCTAAAACAATAATAAATCACTGGACTCTTGATTAAAGTTTTATTACAATCCGCTCCATGAAATTGAACAAATACATAGTAAAACAGATTCTCGTCGGCTTTCTTTTGGTGACCTTCTCACTAATGTCGATACTTTGGCTTACACAGTCTTTAAGGTTTGTGGAACTGGTCACCAACAAGGGTTTACCCTTGTCGTTCTTCATTCAGATGACCTCTCTTCTGATGCCTCGCTTGTTCATAATTCTCTCTCCTATCGCCATTTTTATTGCCGCTCTGTTCGTCTTTAACCGCATGCTTTCAGACCGCGAGCTTATCGTCATAAAATCTGCCGGCATCGCCCCTTTTCGGACTGCAAAGCCAATAATCCTTGTTGGTCTTTTGCTAAGCCTTTTCAGTTTTTACATAAACAGCGTCGCTATTCCCAGAGCTGAGCGCGCCTTTAACGACCTTGAATGGCAGGTCAAAAATGACCTTACCCACCTCCTGTTCCGCGAAGGAGAATTTACATATCTAGAGCTGGGCCTGACTATATTCATCACCTCTCAAGAAAAAGACGGCTCAATATCCGGTATTCTTGTTAATGATGAAAGAGACCCCAAAACCAAAGTCACCATATCTGCCGAAAGAGGTCGTGTTGTAAACGTGGGCGATATCCCTCGTATTATTTTGGTCAACGGCGCCAGACAAGAAATCAACAAAGTCGATTCCAGCTTTTCATCTCTTTCTTTTGACAGATACTCCATAGACTTCGGAAAAACCACTGCCAAAAAAGAGAAAGAGGCCGAGGCTCGTGAACAATCTCTGGCCGAGCTCTTAGACGCGCCCAACAACCCCAACCTCAGCGACAAAGATATCCGCCGTTGGTTGGTAGAAGCGCACAAAAGAATTGTTAACCCGCTTTACAACCTTTTGTTCGCCCTTCTTGGCTGCACAGGCCTTATTGTCGGCAACTTTAACCGTCGTGGACAAGGCAAAATTCTTACCATAGCCATCGCTTCAATGGTTGTTGTCCAAGCTTGCGATTTAACTTTCTCCAACATGGCTAATAAAAACTCGTCATTAATCCCATTAATGTACATAAACCTAATCATCCCGACATTAATTGTTCTTTATTTCTTATTGTTTTATAATCCGGCATATAAAGCCAAAAAACGACAAAAGGTCTTTGCATGATTCGCCGTTTTTTATTTACAGCTGCCACCCTTTTAATGGTCCCGGGCATTGCTCTTGCGGCATCAACAGAGAAAGCCGCAAAATTTGTGACTCCCTTGCCCTCTGTTCATCATGATGACAACCGCGATATATCCAGTTTTATGAACTATGGCCCTAAGGAAAAGGCTATTAATGAAGAAACCATCGATATCCACTTTAGCGCAGACGAAGTTGAAAACGACCAAGAACTTGGCATCATAACTGCTAAGGGAGATGTCAACATCATCCGCGAAACCCTCACCTTAAAGGCAGATAAGGTCATCTACAATCAAAAAGAAGACATTATTACCGCTGTCGGCAACGTTGTCTTGCTTGAAGAAACCGGCAACGTTGTTTTTTCTGATTATGTTGTCCTATCAGACCAAATGTCTCAAGGAGAGATGCAAAACATAAAAGTAATCCTCAAAGACAAAAGCCGCCTAGCTGCCAGAAGCGTCACCCGCCTAGAAAATAATGACAAACTCATGAAGAACGCCATTTATACTGCCTGTGACGTCTGCGAAGGCCAGTCCCCTTTGTGGCAATTAAAGGCTCATGAAGTAATCCATGATGCCGAAGGCAAAAATGTAAACTATAAGAATGCCTTTCTTGAGCTAAAAGGCACGCCGATTTTCTACACCCCATTTCTTTCTCATCCTGACCCTACCGTAAAAAGACGCTCAGGATTCCTTGCCCCTTCTATCCGCAGCAATAGTTATCTTGGTGCCGGATTCCAACCTCGTTACTTTTGGGATATATCTGACCAAGAAGACATGGTCTTAAGCCCCATTTTCAGCACCGACAAGGGCGTCGTTCTTGATGCATCTTACCGCAAATACTTTTACAGTGGCGAACTAAATTTTGAAGGTAGCTTTTTAAACGATTCTGATAATGACCGCAACCGCGGACACCTCTACCTTAACGGCCGTTACGAAATAAACAACAACTGGGTCGCCACATTAGATTATAATTACGCCACTGACGGCGCATACTTAAAAGACCTCACCCTTGAAAACCGCGAAGACGCATGGCTAACCTCTAACGCCAAAATAGAAGGCTTTGACAATCGTAACTATGCATCTGTTCAGGCATATTACTACAAACTCATAAGCTCCAACCTTCCCAAACTCAACAAGCCATATGTCGTGCCAATGTTCCAATATGAAAACATCAGCGACACCACCTCTTTTGGTGGCTATGCTAAAACACAGCTTGACTTTGCTTCTATCCTTCGCGAAGGAGACGACACGTCCAGCCAGCGTGCGTCTGTCATAAACTCTTGGGTCTTGCCGTACACCAGTCGCTTTGGAGAAAAATACAAGCTCCAGCTTTCAAACAAAACTGATTTTTATTATATCGACGGATATCAAAACGCCTATGGCGATAACTATGACGGCACAGCCATGCGCATGTTCCCTCAGCTTGGTTTAGAATGGAAACTTCCTTTCGTAAAAGCAACAAATGACACCCGCCAAATATTAGAGCCAACCATTGTTGCTGTTGCAGCCCCTAACGGCGGTAACAAACCCAACAAAATCATGAACGATGACAGCCTCTATCAAGAGCTTGACGACACCAACATCCTAAGCCTTGACAGAATGCCTGGCTATGACCGTAACGACACCGGCAGCCGCATCAGCTATGGTTTAAACTGGAGCTCTTACGGCAACTCTTGGGGACAAACACAGGCTTTCATTGCTCAAAGCTACCGCTTCAAAAAAGATGACCCCAATGCCTTTGGTAACGATGTGGATAAAGAATCAAATTTCAGCGATTACGTTGGCCGCATTTATGCAACCCCACATGAATATCTTGACCTCAACTACCGCTTCAGACTTGACCGCAGTGACTTTGACCTCAAATATTCCGAGCTTTCTGTTGTCGCCGGCCCTAAAATATTAAGCGCATACATCGCGTATATTTACTTGCAAGAAGATAAAAATTCGGCTATTCAAGGATATGAT
>JAISFX010000047.1 GCA_031263385.1 Lactobacillus sp. | reverse complement strand
ATAACGCCCTCGTTGCCAACCTTCTCCATAGCACGAGCCAAATACTCACCGATTGTTCTGTCGCCATTTGCAGATATTGTACCAACCTGAGCAATTTCTTCAGAAGTCTTAATCTCTTTTGTACGAGACTTAACGTCCTCAATAACAGCCTCAACAGCCAGATCTATACCACGCTTCAAATCCATTGGGTTCATTCCGGCAGCCACTGCCTTAAAGCCTTCTCTGATAATAGCCTCAGCTAAAACTGTTGCTGTAGTAGTACCGTCGCCTGCTTTATCTGCTGTTTTCTGAGCCACTTCTTTAACCAACTGCGCTCCCATGTTCTCAAACTTATCGCAAAGCTCAATCTCTTTGGCAACAGAAACACCGTCTTTAGTAATCTTTGGTGACCCATATGATTTATCTAAAATCACATTACGTCCCTTAGGCCCTAATGTAACCTTAACTGCACTTGCTAAAGTCTCAACGCCTTTAAGCATTTTCGCTCTTGCATCTGTTCCAAACATTATATCTTTTGCTGTCATTTTTATTATTCTCCGTTAAAATTCATCCATAGTTTTGATAAATGGTTTAGTAAAATCTCTACTCTTCAATAACTGCCAAAATTTCTGATTCTTTAATAATCAGCACATCCTGCCCGTCAATTTTGGCTTCAGTACCTGCCCATTTGCCAAACAAGATTCTGTCTCCAACTTTAACACTCATTGGCACAATCTTACCGTCTTCAGTAACAAGCCCGTTACCTACAGCTTCAACGATTCCTTCACTTGGCTTTTCTTTGGCTGTATCAGGGATGATGATACCGCCTGATGTCTTAGTCAACTCATCCAGTCTTTTGACAACAACTCTGTCATGTAAAGGTCTGATTTTCATATTTTTCTCTCCATTAGTTTATTAAGCATAATTCATTCTTTTCATTAATTAGGGATTTAATACACCAAAATCAAGAGCCTGTCCAATAAAAAACTCTTTGACAAACCGCCTGTGCCTCACTATGCTAGCCAACGACAAATATATGTTTAATAAAAATTATTATGAGATGTTGAACTTAAGAAGAATGCAAGATCTGAGAACAGCCCTACTATCCTTCTCAGGCATGGTTGAAAACGGTATAAACGCAAATACCATCAACCACCTGGATGAAACTTTATCCAGAGTATTTAACCCGCCGCCAAAAGCTCATCTAAGATGGTACAGACAAACTGTGTCTCTATCTAATGATGACCTCATCCTCTATTTTATCAAGGGCGTATCTGTTCCCTATTACTCGTGGAACAACAGATTAAAACTTGAAAAAGAAAAAACAGAACGCTCAAAAGAGTGTGACGTTCTATTGGTAAAAAAAGAATTAGCTGATTTCGCCCAAAGAAGGATTAAAAATCAGCAGATAAGATTCTATGTGCAAGAGGTTATGGAGTATGTCCCTGTAAAGGGGTTCCCCAAGGGGCAGGAGTTAAAAAATTATGAGCAATATGCTCTTAAAGCAGCAGAAACCGCTTGCGAAAGCGATGTCAGATTACTGGCTGGCGTTTTTGCTCTTTATTCAGAGCTAATCAACTTCTCGCAAGAGGTTGAGAAATTTACAAAGAAATTTGCTCGAAAACATTTACATCTGGCTTAGAACAAGCCTCTGACAAAACAAAAAAGCCTCGCGGATTTGCACACCCGCAAGGCTTTTTTCATAACCGCAAACAAACTACAGTCTGTTCTTAATCTTATACTTCTTGCCGCTTGTAGAGTTAATCTGCTCTGCAATAATGCTTATAATAAAGCTTATTGCAATAATATATGACAAGAATATAAACGATATAAAGAACAACCATGACCATGGAGAAACCATCATCACCGGCCTTGCAATCTCGGCCCAGCCATCAAGTGTAAACACTTGCATTAATGTAAACAGAGAATCTCCCAAGCACCCAAACCTTGCACCGAATGTTTCACCAAAAAGGCTCACAGCCATAATCGCATATACATAGAAAAACAATGCAAATATCCCAAACACTGCCAAGAAATTAGGCGCCAGCATCAAAAATGTGTTTATAATATTTTTCATTCTATCAAAGCGGCCAACATACTTCAGGATTCTAAACAGTCTGAAAACACGCAGAATGATAAAATAGCTGAACAATGATACCGAAGATACGGCTACTATTGTAAAGTCAAAAACATTCCACCCGCTCTTATAAAACTTGGGACCATATGCATAAATCTTCATCAGCATCTCGATAATAAATATCGCCATACAGAGCCTGTCTAAAATAAACATCTCGGTAGAAAACTGCAGGAACACTCCCGAATACACAAAACCCAAAATAAGTGCATCCATACAAATCAGGCTCATAATAAACATGTCAAAGCTTTTGCTTTCAACAAGTTTCTTCACCTTACGTTTATCGGTCTGCCAAGCTTTTTTCAACATCTCATAAATCCCTTTTTACATCATTGCTCAAGGCAACATAAATCAATTAGTTCCAATTTTAGTATCATAGAAAACAAAATGCAACCGCAATTGTTGCAACCGCGATTGCCGGCCCGTAAGCCCCTCCTCTTTTCTTTTTCACTAAAGCATAAATCATAAATAATATTGTGGAAAAAACAATCACATAAGCCAGCTTCTCAAGACCTACCCATGCCCCCACTGCGGCCAAAAGCTTAATATCTCCACCGCCAAAAACATCTTTATTTTTCCATACAAACAACATGCTCGCAAACACTGGAATAATATATCCATATGCCGCCCCGATAGCGCTTTCGCCAACTCCTACCCATTGACCTACAAACACCGCATATAAAAATCCGGCAATCAGCAATGGAAAGGTTATTCTATCCGGCAACAACATCATCCTATAATCTATCTCTGCCAGCAACAACAGGCTCCAGAAGAAACCTACATACCAAATAGCATTAACTTCTCCGTAGTTAAATGCTGTCAGATAACTTAATGCCCCACAGAAAATTCCCCAGACAATACTGCGCCACAAATAGCTCTTAGCCAATTTTTTATATTTATCTCGGCTTTTTTTCTTTGTTGTAGAAACTTTTTTGGTAGGTTTAACGATTCTATAAATAGCATAGCCGCCCGTAGCTGGCATAAACTTCTCGAAACGCCTTGATATGTATGGAATAAGCAGCCCGAATATAAAGCCGGAAATTGCGTATATCATTAAGGATACTCCTGTTTTAATATACGCAACCCTAGCACGAATTATTTAAAATGAACTTAATATATACTCGCTCAACTTTGATGCAAAAAAGCTTGGGTCTGTTATCGCCTCACCCTCTGCAATCTTTGCCTGATCAAGAAGTATCTTTGTAACATCTTCAATCTTAGCTTTGCTTTTTTCATCTTCGGCAAGTTCTGAAAGCTTAATCACCAGCGGATGATACGGGTTAATCTCCAATATTCTGGTGCTAGCAAAAGTTGTTTTCTGCTGATGATTTTTCATCAACCTCTCCAGATGAATGCTCATCTGCCCTGCCTCGACTGTCAAACTAGCCGGGCTTGATGTCAACTTCTCTGTCTCAACAACGCTGCCCACTTCATCTTTTAATGTCTCTGTCATAATTTCTTTAAGCTTTGTAAGTTTGGCTTCTTCAGCTTTTTTGCCTTTTCTCTCGACATCCAAATCTATCTTGGCAGCAGAGATATGCTTAATCGCTGTTCCTTTATAAGAACCCAAAACCTGTGTCCAGAACTCATCAATCGGGTCAGTAAGAAGCAAAACCTCTATATCTTTCTCTCTAAAAGCTTCTAGCTGCGGATTATTATTAAGAACCTTCACATCATCTCCGGTAATATAATAAATAACCTTCTCATCAGCCTTAATTCTCTCAATATATTCATCCAAAGACACCATTTTGTCAGAATACTTCGTAGAATAGAACCTTGCCAAAGCTGCCACTTCCTCGCGGTTTGTCAGGTCCTCATAAATGCCTTCTTTCAGCACTGTCCCAAAAATCTTCCAAAATTCCATATAGTCATCATGTTTTTCAGAACGCTTCTTAAGCTCTTTAAGAATTCTTGTTACAATTCCGTTTTTAATTTTGGCAATAAGAGCATTCTGCTGCAACATCTCTCGAGATATATTCAAAGGCAAATCAGAACTATCAACCACACCTTTTACAAACCTCATATAATGCGGTATCAACCCTTCAACCTTGTCAGAAATAAACACCTTGTTTACATAAAGCTTCAAACCTTGTTTAACATCGGGCTGAAACAAATCATAAGGAGCTTGGCCGGGAATATATAAAAGCCCGGTGTACTCAATACTTCCCTCTGCCTTAAAGTGCATTGTCATCCATGGCTCATCAAAGTTTCTGGAAACATGATGATAAAATTCTTTATATTGCTCAGATGTAATCTCTGCCTTATTTCTGGTCCAAAGTGCTGATGCCGTATTGGCTGTCTCTTCACCCATTTCTCCCAAATTAAGAACAATCGGATAATTTATGTGGTCTGAATACGTCCTTATTATGTGGCGCAAATAAATACTGTCGGTAAAGTCCTTATCTTCCTCTTTCAGATAGAGCTTAATTTCTGTACCATTTGCCTGTTTTTCAGCCTCTTTAATATCAAACCCGCCGATTCCCTCAGACTTCCATGACCATGCTTGATCCTCTCCTGCTTTTTTAGTCATAATCTCAACCTTGTTTGCTACCATAAATGCTGAATAGAACCCCACTCCGAACTGGCCAATTAAGTCAACTGCAGAGCCATTGTCTTTAACATTATTAACAAAATCTGACGTCCCTGACTTTGCAATAGTGCCCAAATGATTAATCAAATCATCCTTGTTCATACCAATACCATTGTCCGCAATAATAAGAATGTTTTCTTTTGCATCAGGGGTTATAGTAATCTTAAAATCTTTTGCGGCCTTTGCCATATCAGGGTCAATAAGAGCCATATACTTAAGCTTATCACAGGCATCTGATGCATTTGATATCAACTCACGCAAGAAAACATGCTTTTCCGAATACAATGAATTTACAACCAAATCCAAAAGTTTTGCGACTTCTGCCTTAAATTTCATTTTAGCCTCCATATAAATTAATTACCCTATAAATAAGAACTAATATTCTAAAACGCAATAGTTCCGAGCATAAAAAGCATTTTTGCTCTTGATTTTAGAAATTATAGCGTTAAATTAGACATTGGCTGATAAA
>JAISFX010000041.1 GCA_031263385.1 Lactobacillus sp. | reverse complement strand
ATTGCTGAGATGCAAACTCGTGCGATTATTGAAGCAGCTTTGGAATGTAAAGCAGAAGGTATTGAAGTTCTTCCTGAGATCGAAGTTCCATTAATTGGTTCTAAGAAAGAGTTCGATATCGTTAAAGAAGTTATTGATACTACTGCTGCTAAGATTTTTGAAGAAAAAGGAACTAAGGTTGAGTACATGGTGGGTACTATGATCGAGCTTCCTCGTGCTGCATTATTAGCAAATGAAATTGCTGAGACTGCAACATTCTTTGGATTTGGTACTAACGACTTGACTCAGACTACTTTGGGTATGAGCCGTGACGATGCCGGTCAAATCTTGGATGAATACCGCGCGAAAGGTATCTATGTTGCAGACCCATTTGCTACAATTGATGAAGCAGGTGTTGGTCAACTGGTTAAAGCCGGATGTGACAGAGGCCGTGAAACTCGCAAAGACATCAAATTGGGTGTTTGTGGTGAGCACGGTGGTGATCCAGAATCTATCGACTTCTTCCACAGATGTGGCATGAAGTATGTGTCTTGTTCTCCATTCCGTGTACCAGTTGCACGTTTGGCAGCAGCACAAGCGGCTATTAGAAACAGATAATTGGTCGCTGTTAACAGTTTGTTGGTCGTATAACTAAGTATTATGCTTAGTTGAGTGGCTAAGAAGCAGATAAGAGGGAGTGGCGCGAGCTACTCCCTCTTTGTTTAATAATAGGGAGATTGGGTATGGAGTTTGTATTTGAGAGGTTAAAGTCTTTGGTGGTTGGGGTGGTTATGTTGATTTGCGCATATATCATAGCACTTGGGCTTTTGGGAGAGTCATTTTGTTGCAGCAAGGAAAGCGGAGAATGTTTGTATAAGACAACAGAGAACTTTAAGCCGATTACCGTAGTTAAAGATAAATTTAAGCTGTCATCTTTTGTGGGGGCGGAATACTTCCACTATGTTACCAAATACAAAAGAAAAGGCCATACAGTGAAAAAGGATGAATATACGGTTCGTTTTAAGACTAAAGAGGGTGGATATGTTAGAGCACCTTTTGAGCTGGCAGACCAAGAAAAGGCGGTTGAAGAGGCTAAGAGGTTTAATGAGTTTTTGAAAGACGGCTCAGCAAAAGAGTATAATCTAGGTGCGGTAGCCAGAGACTCTAAAAAGATTTTGTTTGCCATTCTTTTTGCATTGGGCGGGCTATATTTTATCTATAGAGATTTGAAAGCATTGTTCTGTCGTGCAAAAAGATAGTATTTTGCTTTACCTACAGAGGGGTTGTCTTGTTTGGCAGCCCTTTTTTGTGGACTTTTTGTCGATTTGGTGTAATATGTCGGCAAATATAATAATTACTATATAAAACACGATATTATGAAGCAAGAAACAGATTATTTAGATTTTGGGAAAATAAGCATCTTCGGATGTTATGAGTACCTAAAGCTGGGTGGGTCGATTCAGTTCGTCCAAGGGCCAGCAGTGGCGGAATATTTTAAGGCCATTCAGCAGCTAGGTTTTACCCTATCTGTTAGAGAGGACTTAGTAAGTAAACGAGAAATCCTACCGGAAGACATTGAAAATGCGAGCCCTTTAGAGCTTTGGGAAAGCGATAATTTTTGCCTGAAAAGGCTTAAAGGGTATAAAATGAAAAAATCTGATAAAGATGTCCAGTTTAGATATGATCAATGGGCGTCTATTGCGGAAGGTCTTTTGATAAAGGTTTTGACGGGTATGCTGCATTACATGTCCATCGATGAGATGGAGTATGACCCTCATATGATGAAGCTGGCTAAAAAACGCCCCATGCTTTTGCTGAACAGGAATAATATGCGGTATATGCTTCATTTTTTGAAGAGCCGGAAAGACCTGACAGGGGATGATTTAACGGAAATTTTTCTAAAAAAGGAAGTAATCGACACAATATTCAAGCAAAAAGGGGCTTGGAATTTTGTGAACCAAGTGGTTGATAACAACCGCGAGGCTTTCAAGAGAGAAGGGCCGCAACGAAGGGTGAAAGAACTCATGGAGGATTATCCTTCATGGAAAAAATATCTTAAGTATAGATTATAATACTAAGAGTATGAAAAAAAGGGAATGGAATGTTTAAGTTCATTTCCTTTTTTTATGGACTTTTTGTCGAGAGTGGTTATAGTGTGTGGTATTGAAAATAATAATTATGGACTTATAAAATGTATAGATTATGGATTACAAAAAGTTTGAAAAAACAGTAAAAGAAATCATGAGAACACAGAAGTTCTTGGATGACATGCACGAAAATGGGCACATTGACACTGGTTTTGTTGTGTTTGCCCTTTGTTCTAACGGAGACGTCGTATATGGACATGGAAACATGTTTTGTATTATGGATGAAAAAGCTCCTGACTACTATAAGATTGATGAAGATGCTATTAGGGCATCTTATGCGCATCTTTATTACATTTGTCAGCGTAATGGCAGTCTTAAGTTTAAGTATGTTATTGATAGCGACGACATCATTGATAAACAAAAGGCATGTGATGCTTTTGATTTTATCATGATGGAGAGAAACCTTGAACCGGCTTTCGGAATAGATAATGTAAGTTTGGCCGATGTTAGGTTAAAAGGAATGTCCGGTGAAAACCATGTGGTGTGGTTTGAGACGTTTAAAGACGCCAAAGGTCGTTATCATAGATCATTCATAAGCCCGGATAGCCTTTGGAGCGCGGTGGTTCATGAGCATGATGATGCTATTGACAGTCAAGGAACATATTTGGGTGGGCGTAAAGGTGCTTTTCGTTCGACCTACTCTGTGTATGAGATATCAAAGCATCAGGATAGGTTATTTAGACCCAATGAGCTTTTTAACCCAGAGATGTTTGCAGTGGCTTTCGACGAATGGGTAGATAAAGATGCCAATAAATTTGACGAACTGTTAGCAGAGTTTGAGAGAGAGCTTTGGGTATTATGTCATGGGAAAAAACTTGATTATGAGATGATGATAAGAGTTTCAAAGTTTTTGGTGGATAGGCCGGAGGTTCTGATAAAATGCATTCCTCAGGTTATGGATATAATCTTTGCTGTGGTTAATCGCACTGACGATGTTGGTAAAAAAGCACAATATTGGTGCTGTGCTCAACACTTGGTTAACCGTATGGAACGTGAATTTGGCTCTGAGGGCATCTATCTTGCTATAATTATTAGCTTTAGAAACAGGGTTGCAGAGCTTGGCAGAGATGATGTTCTTATCGAAGCATTGGGAGATTTTTGCAATGCTTATGATATGATTGCTAATACCGATACCTCAGACATGAATCATTCTGAAAAAAGCGAGATTAAGATTTCAAAGAAATACCATGAAGCGAGACTTTTTAATATCATGGGTGTGGTTTCTGATACACCTATTTTGGATAAAAAAGTCTTGGGGCCGTTATTGAGTGTGTTGTACGAATATCCTCAGCTCCTTGCTAAAAATGGTAAGTCTGTGCTAATTCTTGGAAGAGAAGTGGCTAAGAAGTATCCGGAATTTGAGCCTTTTATTAATGCAGTCATTTGCAACCGTAAGTATTTTTTGAAATGGCTTACAGAGAACAATGAAGATGAAAACATAAGAGAGCTTTTTACAAAAATGCTTGATGCAAAAGCAGCGTTAAGAGATGAGTACAAGAGCACGGAAGACCTGTTTAGATATTGGCTCCCAAATATTTGGGATGGATACCCTGAAATCAGGAATAAATACCAGATTAAACTGAATTAAATTAAATAATTAAGTAAACCTAAGGTTGGAAAGAGGATGACTTTGTAAGAAGTTGTCCTCTTTTTTTGTGAATTTTTTACCAATTGTTTCTTGACATTGGTGAGGCATGGTTATAGCTTTTGCCCATATATAAGTATTAGAGAGATTAATTATTGAATTTTAATGTTAAAAAGAATTTGTTATGTCGAACGGTAATTATTTTAAAGGACGGAAGAGAAGTGATATAAACTCTCCGTTAGCTGTTTTTGAGAGTTGCAATTGGCTCTCCATGAAAAACAGGTTGTCAATTTCACCGGGGCAGTATTTTGCTGTTGGTGTATTAGCGCACGCTCTTAGGAGCCGCAGTATGTTAAAGCCAAGTATCTACATTTTGGACTATCGTCCTATAAATGATACACTGGATACCGGTTATGGTACCAGATCTTATGAAAAGGCATGGTCTTTTGAGAACCGCGATGGATTTGCGGGCGTAGAAACAAAGGACTTACTGTTTACGGAAAGTGCATTGTATAAAAGCATTTCGGAGACAGAGTTTGCTCTCGTTTTTAAAGATGGTGAGTGGAAGGAAAAGGCTAAGGCTAAAGCCTTTTTAGCTAAACTGGCAAAAGAGTTGGGGTACACGGTTTTTCCATATTTTCCCGAGATGAACGGCAAAAAGAAAGTTATGCAAAAAAGACTTTTTGAATGTAAGAAGTCTGTGGGTTACTTTTTAAAAGGTAAAAGCTATGAGGTTTATAGCCTCGTAGTTGGTAAAGTTTTGCCGTTAAGTGGTTATGAGAAGAAAATTATTTTCTTGGACTATGAAACAGGAATTCCCGGGGTGTTGGATGTTACCTTTGGGACTGATTTCAAGAAAATAGAGTAATTTTTATGTAATGTGCAGAAAAAAGGGTGGTTTTTTTATAAACCGCCTTTTTTTTGTAACAAAAGATTAACTTTAGAGTGATGTGGGGCTGTGGTATAGTGGCAAGGTGTTTAGCATATTATTAGTAACTAAAAATTCTGAAATATATGATGAAAAAAATTAAACGGATAGGTTTCGCACTTATCCTAATCGCCATCTTGGCGATAGTTTTGGGCTTTCTCTCCGGCAGAGGTTTCGGAGGGCAGTTTGGGCTTTTCAGTACGGGCAATTGCCCGAATGGAAACAGCGATAACCCTCTTTACAGCGAAGTTAGCTCCGCTTCTGAAGAGGCAATTATTGCAGAGCTAAAAGAAGCAGGAAAACTCCGCCTTGCTATTGAAGCTGGAGGTGACGGCGAAATTGGCGACCATGATAAAAATGGCAAGGTCGCAATGAAGAATGCTCGCCTTTTAGAGGATAGCCAGACCGAAGATGAGGATTATAAACCTCAGGGATGGTTGTCACCGGTCATTTATGTTGATCGGAACTTCTCTGAAGGAGGTGTATATGGCAGGCTTTTCCTCGATAATGGGTGCGAGATACACCTGTTAAAAGAAGGCGCTATTGAAAGAGCCAGAGAAGGAGAGGTATATTCTCCGATACATGGCGATGATATAATGCCGGGGCAGACAATTTTTTATGCAGATGCTCTTGGAAGCATCACAGCGGTAGTTGAAATATTTGACTAAAAATGCTAAAAAATAGGAAATAAGGGTAACCGATAGTGGTTATCCTTATTTTTTTTGTTATTTTCCTGTTAGTTTCGCTTTTTGTTATTGAATATTTAACAAATTGTGCTTAATTTAAATCTTTTATTGATTAATTAATTAAAATCGAACCATATATGGAGAATAATGAAAAGAAAAAACTTTTAAGTTTGTTCTGTGCAGTTGCTTTCTTATCAGGCTGTTCTGCGTTTAATTCAAACGGCGGATTGTTTGGTGGCAGCGAATGTGATTCAAGAGAAGCTCGTGATTTTATGCACGATGCAGAAGATAGAGTATATTTTGCATTTGATAGCTCTTCTTTGTCATCTGACGCTGTTGAGGCACTCGACACACAAGTTAAATGGTTGAAGAAAAACGAGAAAATAAACGTTGTTGTTCAAGGTCACTGTGACGAAAGAGGTACTCGTGAGTACAACTTGGCTCTTGGTGAGCGTCGTGCGAACGCAATTAAACAATACTTAGTATCTCAAGGTGTTGCTTCTAACAGAGTTTCTACTATTTCTTACGGTAAAGAAAGACCAGAAGTTTTGGGTAACAACGAAGCTGCTTGGGCTAAGAATCGTCGCGGTGTAACTGTTATTAAATAGTTGTCCGTAACCGTTTAATAAAAAGGCTCTTTCCTTTGGGGAAGAGCCTTTTTTTATTGTTGTTTCATTTGTACAATTGTTTTAGACTATGGGCAGTTATGGTAAGTAAAAAAGGAAGTTAAATGAAAATTTTTAAACTTTTGGTGCTGGGTTTGGTTTTTAGTGGTTTGGCAACTGCTGCTTCTGCCCAGAGTTTGCAGTCTTTGGAAAGAGATTTGAATAACCTTAAAGAAGACGTAAAACTTATGCAAAGACAATATTATAAAGAGGAAGCAAACAGCTCTACACCTCAGAATAGTAAAGAAATGATGGTGAAAGTTGGCCAGATGGACGAGACTGTTCGCAAGATGAAAGGCCAAATGGATGAGCTTGATTATAAGATTAAAAAGCTCAATGAAAGAATAGATTTATTAAATAAAGATATTGATGTCAGAATAAAAATGATTGAGGGAAAACCTGTTGAAGGTATGGGAACAGCAGGAAAGCCTCAGGCAAAAACTTTTGATGCCCCTGTTGCAGTGGGAGCGCCTGCTGCAATTGCTGGTGGTGCAATTGCCGGTGGAGATTTGGCCCCTTTAGAGGGTGAGAAAAAAAAGCAGTCGATTAATGATATTTATCAAAGAGGGCTAGAAGAACTTAAGGCCGGAAAGTTTGAAGAAGCGGAACAGAGCTTTACAATGATTTTGACCGAATATGTTAAAGACAAACTTGCCGGAAATGCCCAATATTGGCTTGGAGAAGTTTATTATGGAAAGGGTGATTATGAGCGTGCTGCGGTAGCTTTTGCCAGAGGATATCAAGAATATAAGACTAGTGCGAAAGGCGCTGACAGCTTGTTGAAGCTTGGTATGTCTATGAAAGCTCTGAAGAAAAATAAAGAAGCTTGTGCCGCTTTCCAGTCTTTGCCAAAAGAGTTTCCTAAGGCTACAGATGCTTTGAAAGATAAGGCTAAAAAAGAGGCCGCTGCCTTGAAGTGTAAGTAAAGGGCTTGTCTTGAGGGTTTATGCTGTGACAAGTTCTGTACTCGTGGATGTTATTTTAAATGTTACAAACGAAATTTAATAAAAAAATGGAAGAATTGCTCAAGCTTCATCAGGTTAACGATGATGCTTTTGTGGTTGCGGTTTCTGGAGGGGCGGACTCTCTGGCGCTGGCTTTTTTATTAAATAATTGGGCTAAAAAAAACAAGAAAATTATAGCGCTTACTGTTGACCATAAGCTGAGGGTAGAATCTGCTGACGAGGCGACTATGGTTGGAAAGATGATGAAAAAAGCCGGTGTGGAGCACCATGTCTTGACGTGGGAAGGCAAGAAGCCAAAGTCAGGAATGGAAGAAGCGGCTCGAGAAGCAAGATATAAACTTATTGCGAAATGGTGTAAAGAAAACGGTATTAAAACAGTGATGATTGCCCACCACAAACTTGATCAGGCAGAGACTTTTTTGATGCGTTTGCAAAGAGGCAGCGGTGTTGACGGACTTAGCGGAATAAGCGAGTTTTCAAGTCTTTTAGGGATGAATATTTTGCGCCCGCTTTTGGATGTTTGCCCAGATGAATTAAAGGCTTTTTTGACACAAAATAAAATTAAATGGGCAGAGGACCCACACAATGTTTGTGATGATTATTTGCGGGTGAGGGTTAGAAAAATTCTGCCTCTTTTAGAGGACAAAATCGGGTTGACGGCAGATAGGATTGTTGACACTCAAAAGGTGTTGGCAAGGACTAAGGATTATTTGTCGGAACAGACGGCAAAATTTGTAAAAAATCATGTTAAATTATGGGGAGGCTGCGGGGTTAGTTTTTCAGCAGCTAACTTTAATTCTCAGCATATTGAGATGAGGTACAGAGTGTTTGCAAAGCTGGTCAAAGAAATTGGCGATAATGGTTATGTGTCAAGGGCTTCAAGCATTGATAAACTGCTCGAGATAATTGCAGGAAAGGCCTTTAAGGGGGCGACTCTTGGAGGGTGTGAAATCATTCTTTTTAAGGGTAAGATATTTATTATAAAAGAGCTTAAGTCAGCGGCGAAATTATCTAAAAAAGAATGGGAAAATTTTGTGGCAAAAAATAAAAAATATGATAACGTTGATGTGCCATATAAATTAAAGATGGTGTTGTGTTTGGGATGATTAATTCCTATATATAATGCAAGCTAATATTAAAAGGGAATAAAAAATGAGAAATGGTAGAAGTATTATTATCTGGCTTTTGGCTTTTTTAGCGTTGTCAGCATTAATGGGGTCTTTTCAAGAATCGGCAATGAAGGCGAATGCTGATAGTTTGGCTTTTTCTGATTTTATGGAAGAAGTGCAAAACAAAAAGGTTAGAGAAGTGGTTATTGAAGGAGCCAATATAAACGGCAAATTTACTGACGGAAAAGACTTTTATACATATGCTCCCGAGGACCCTGAGATGGTGAAGGTTTTGCGTGAAAACGGCGTTAAGGTTGAGGCCAAGCCGGTTGATACTACGGTAAGCACCTTCTGGGGTGTTTTGATATCATGGTTCCCGATGATTTTGTTAATAGGTGTGTGGGTTTTCTTTATGAGACAGGCAAACTCCAGCAATAATAAAGCTATGGGTTTTGGCAAGTCTAGGGCCAGACTGAATGAAAACACCAAAAAGATAACATTCAAAGATGTGGCTGGTGCGGACGAATCTAAGCAAGAGTTAGAAGAGGTTATTGACTTTTTGAAAGACCCATCAAAGTTTCAGCGATTGGGGGGAAGAATTCCGCGTGGAGTTTTGCTTGTAGGCCCTCCGGGAACAGGTAAGACTTTACTGGCTAAAGCAGTGGCCGGTGAGGCAAATGTGCCGTTTTTCTCAATATCAGGTTCTGATTTTGTTGAGATGTTTGTTGGTGTGGGTGCAAGCCGTGTGAGAGATATGTTTGCGCAAGCAAAGAAAAACGCGCCTTGTTTGCTGTTTATTGATGAGATTGATGCTGTTGGGCGTCACCGCGGAGCCGGGCTTGGTGGTGGAAACGACGAACGTGAGCAGACATTGAACCAATTGTTGGTGGAAATGGATGGCTTTGAGGCTAATGAAAATGTGATTTTGATTGCGGCAACAAACAGGCCTGATATTTTGGACCCTGCGCTTTTGCGTCCGGGACGTTTTGACAGGCAAGTTACAGTTAGTAATCCAGATGTTAAGGGGCGTGAAGAGATTCTAGAGGTTCACACTCGCAAAGTGCCTTTGGCTAAGGATGTTAAGTTGTCGGTTGTGGCTCGCGGAACTCCTGGGTTCTCAGGTGCTGATTTGGCGAATCTGGTCAACGAGGCAGCACTTTTGGCGGCCAGAAAGAACAAGCATAAAGTTACAGCCAAAGATTTTGACGATGCTAAGGATAAAGTGCTTATGGGTAATGAGCGCAAGTCTATGGCTATGGATGAGAATGAAAAGAAGCTTACAGCTTATCATGAGGCAGGGCACGCGATTTGCTCGCTCAATGTTGAAGAAACAGACCCTATTCATAAGGCTACGATTATTCCTCGTGGAAGGGCTTTGGGTATGGTTCAACAGTTGCCTGAAAAAGACCAGTATTCTTATACTCGCGCCAAGATGCTTTCTCGTTTGATTATCTTAATGGGTGGCCGCGTAGTTGAAGAGCTTAAGTTTGGCGAAAAAGCAGTTACATCAGGGGCTTCTTCTGATATTGCAGCCGCAACGAATTTGGCTCGTTCTATGGTTACAGAATGGGGTATGAGCGAGAAGCTGGGGCCAGTGCTATATGCAGATAACTCAGGAGAGGTTTTCTTAGGGCGTTCGGTTACTCAGACTAAAAATGTGAGTGAAGAAACTGCCAGAATTATTGATTCTGAAATCAAACGTCTTGTGGAAGAAGCCTATAGTGAAGCTAAGCGTATTGTCAAAGAAAAAGACAAGGAATTAGAACGTTTGGCAAAGGCTTTGATTGAGTATGAAACGCTTACCGGAGACGAGATTAAAGAGGTTATCAAAGGACATAAAATTGATAAGTCTGCAGAATCTCCAGTAGCGGAGGAGAAGCGTACACAATCATCTATTCCAGAGTTGTAAGATTGCAAAATACTTATCATGCTTGTTATTTTCTCGCTCGTGTAGCCATTTCTACACGTCGGCTCAAAAATAACGGCGCAGCATAAGCATTTATCAATCTTAAAGATTGCAGAAGCCTTATCATGTTTGTTTGATGATTTTAAAAGCCGAAGTTATTAAATTTCGGCTTTTTTTGTTGCATGGACGGGCTTTTGATTCTAGAGTCTGTGGTATGTTAATTTTTGAAGGTAAAGCTGATGAAAAAGGTGTTTTGGGCATTAGTTGTGATTGCTGTTGGGGCTTATGGTGCATATTATGGTGCTAAAGAAGAAAAGGTGCTTGCATTAGGAGATAAGCCAGTAGTTAAAATTGGCGTTATTCTGCCATTAACCGGAGATGCGGCACAGGTCGGTCAAAACAACAAAGGTGCTGTATTAGAGGCAATGGATAAAATCGCCAAGATTGATACTAAATATAATTATCAGTTTGTTTTTGAGGACAATGCTTATGAGATTAAACGCACTAAAACCGCTCTGACAAAGCTTTTGGAAGTTGATAAGGTTGATGCGATTGTTGATATTGGGGTGCCTGAAGGAAGATTTATATCTGAGATTGCCGAAAAGCAGAAGTTTTTGAGGTTTAATGTTATGTCATCAGACCCAGAAGTAGCCAAGGGTAAATATAACTTTGTTAACTGGACAATGCCTGATAAAGAGGCTGAAAAAATGGTCGAGTTAATCAATAAAAAAGGCTATAAGAGGGTTCTTTCAATAGCGGTTAATGACATATCTGCTGTGCAAATGGATGATGCTTTAAGAAAGGTGATGGAGAAAAATGGGATTGCGCTTGAAACCGTGTTTATTAACCCGGGGACAAGAGATTTCAAGACCCAGATTAATAAGGCAAAGCAGGATGGGGTGGATTTCTATGTGACAATATTGTTCCCGCCTGAGATATATGTTTTTATGAAACAGCTTAGAGAAGTTGGTGTTGAGGCAGATGTCTCAGCAATAGAATCATTCTCATTCTTTGATGATTTGTCTCCGTTTGAGGGGGATGTTTATGTGGATGCGGCGCAGGGTTCAGGAGAGGTTTTTGAAAACATAAAGAAACGTAATGATTCTGATAATACGCATTCTATATCTAATTCTTATGACACAATTATGCTGGTGGTTAAAGCATATGAGAACACCGAAACTAAAGACCAAGTGGTAGATGAGTTGATTAAAATAAAAGAATATGACGGGGTTACCGGCAAGTTGATGCAAGATGAGGAAGGAGTCTTCCAATCAGAAGCTATATTTAAGCAGATTATAGACGGTAAGCCTGTTGTGGTTGAATAAATAAGGGGTAAATTGAGATGGCTAGATTATTTGGAACTGATGGAATTAGAGGTGTGGCGGGGCAGTGGCCTATGGTGCCTGAATTTGCGCTGAAGCTGGCTAAAGCTGCCGGTGTTAAGTTGGCAACAAAGCACAAGAAAGTGGCGATTTGTCGTGACACCAGAATATCGGGTCAGATGTTGGAATCTGCTATGGCTGCAGGCTTTGCCTCTGTTGGTGTTGATGTGGTGTCATTAGGAGTTTTGCCAACACCTGCAATGTCTAATATTGTGGCTGATTTGGGTGTGGATTTGGCAGTGATTATTACGGCCTCTCACAACCCTTACGGAGACAACGGTATTAAGCTGATTAATGGTGACGGGTATCGCTTTGATAAGGAGCTTTTATACGGGCTTGAAGATATGGTTGCAGGTGATGAATTAGCTTGTACTGTTCAAATGGGATCTTTGGCGGTTAAAGATGATGCTGAAAAGGCTTATATTGATAGAATTATGCAGATTTTGCCAGGTAATAACCCGCTAAAAGGGCTTAAAGTGGTGGTTGATTGTGCTAACGGGGCTTTTTATGATATTTTGCCTATGGTTTATAAGCATTTGGGGGCAGGGGTTATAACTCTTGGGAATGAGCCAGATGGTTATAATATTAATAAAGACAGTGGGTCTTTGCACCCTGAGAATATGTGCGATACAGTGGTTAAAGGCTTTGCGCATATGGGGATTGCTGTTGATGGAGATGGAGACCGAATCATTGTTTGTGATGAAACAGGTAAAGTAATTGATGGAGACCAGATAATTGCGTTTTTGGCAAATACGCTCAAAGAGCAAGGAAAGCTGGGGGCTAACACAGTTGTTACTAACCCGCTTTCTAACCCCGGATTGGGGCTTTATTTGAAGTCTAAGGATGTTAATTATGTTAAAGCAGGTATGGGAGAGCCAAACATCATTGTAAAGATGCAGGAGCTTGGCTCTAATGTAGGTGGTGAAGAATGTGGGCATATTGTGCTTTTGGATTATGCAAAATCGGGCGATGCGCTTGCTACATCAATGGTTGTGGCCTATGGGCTTTTGCAAAGCGGTAAGAAGATGAGCGAGATATTCCCAATGTTTCCGTTTATGCCTAAAAAACGCCATGATGTTAAGTTTGCTAAAAAAGAAAATATGCAGGTTTCGGTTGATGACGAGAAGGTGAAAGCGGTTGTTGCCGAATGTGAGGCTGTTCTTGGTGAAAGAGGAAGAATTATGGTGCGTCCGAGCGGCACAGAGCCAAAGGTTCAGGTTTGGGTCTGGGGTGAAAATCCGGAGCAAGTTGACGAGCTGAATGCTAAAATTGTGGCAGAAATTGAGAAATTTGCCTCTTAGAGAAGCTCAGAACTCAAGTTTTTGGGAGAGATGAAATGATTAGAGGGATTATAGCACTATTCAAATCCGGAACAATTATGAGCCCGCCGATTTTGTTTGGGGTGCTGTTTGGGCTTTATTGGGGCTTCAGTCGCTCTCTTGACGAGCTTGTAGGCATTTATACAAGCGTGTTCTTATATATATTCGTTATATTGGCAATGTTTGCTTTTAACTACTTTTTTAAGACGGTTTATAAGGAAGACAACGATGAGGTGGACTATAAAGCCATTGGGTTGAATACGGCTGCCTCGGTGTTGAGATTCTTGTTGTACAGCGCTTGTGCAGCGGTGCTTGCCAGTCTTATGATGATGTAGCATGAGGCCTCTGTAGAAGGCTTGTTAATTTTTTGTTTACAATTTTCCGCTAAAATGGTACATTATAACCTTTCCAAGGGAGGGGAAGATATGGAGAAGAATATTTATTTGAATCAAAAAAACCAGCCGGTGAAGATTACAGCTCGCGGAATTGCGTCTATTGTGACCTATACCAGCAAGGAAGGGTCTCAGACAGGTTATTCTTTGAAGCCCAGATGTATTTGGCCCAACTCTATCTTGGAAGAATCTAAGTATATTAGCAGAAGAATGGTTGCGAAATAAGACATTATGTCAAACGAAAAAAAACCGCCGTTAAGGCGGTTTTTCTATGGGGTGTTTTGCTAAACTGAGATGTCGATGTTTTTGCCATGTGTAGCAGATGCTGAGATTGCCTTAGAACTGTCTACGACTTCAGAAACCATATCAACAAGTGCTTCGGTGGCCTCGTTTTGAGCCTTCATTACAGCGATGTCGGCGCTATGGGTTATCTTTGCCACTTGGGTCGCCATTGCATAGGCTGCGATATCTCCAACTTCAACTGACATGCTTTTCTCCTTGAATTCATTTGTTCACTATTTTATAGTCAATTTTAGTGTAACACAAAAAAGGTTAATCTCCTATTAAAAAATAGTATATAAACTTTGGGTCTATATAAATGATATCTAATATAAAACATGGCTTAGACGTTCTGAAAGAGAACATTAAAAACGCGCCGGAAACCTTTGGCGTGTATAGGATGATTGATGCCAATGACAAGGTTTTATATATTGGCAAAGCCAAAAACATCAAGAAAAGAATTATATCTTATTCATTAATAGAAAAGCTGCCGGGTAGGCTGCAGAGAATGGTATCAGAAATCCATAAGATGGAGTTTATTGTCACTGAAAATGAGGCAAAGGCGTTGCTTTTGGAGAATGAGCTGATAAA
>JAISFX010000007.1 GCA_031263385.1 Lactobacillus sp. | reverse complement strand
AATGCATATGTAAAGAATGTATTCAAGAACATGTTCCAGCCTGTACTGGTATATTTTCGGGTCACCTTAAATGGCCAACAGGCAATCAGAAGCGGAATTAATGCCCCCACAATACCAATCCTCACCGTAGCATCAATCAAATAAAACGCAAATGACAACATAATCAGCCATGTAAACACGTATATGATAGTCCCTTGGAGCAGCATCTCAATATCTGGAAAAATATTAGGAATCGGTCCTATATCAACTTTACCGGCATTCATCGCCACACAAACAAGGGTTGAGGCAATAGACTGCGGATAAGCGATTTCCTGCTGAACAGCAGTAATAAAGCATAACAGCTTTTGGTATAAATATGCGGGCAGAACACCGAGTTCCCCGGAGCTTGTGTTGGCATTACAAGACAATACCTTCGCATCAACGTTAAACAGCATTGCCGTACCAAAGTCCAGGCCCGCATCAAGCACCGGCCCCACTATGTACGAGTACACCGTTTTAGAACTTACCAGCATATAAAATGCAATCAAAACCTTAAATGCTTGGAACAAGAGCTCAGTAATAAACTTAGGCCCATCCTGCTTTGTAAAAGAGCTCACATGCCCCAAAACCTTAAAAGCAATAAATATCGCAAAGCCTATCAGCAAAACAGACCTTAATGCAGTGGATAGCACAGTATAGGAGTTTGTGGCCATAGTTTGGGCAGCATCGTAAATAACTTCAAATAAAGGACAGAATATACAGCTTTCCAGCTCTGCCAATTTAGCAGGTAAGGGAGTACATCCTTTGGTCACGCCGCTCACGGTTTCAAGGGTTTTGCCATCATATTTGAAATAGGTCTCTTTTCCATTCTCATCTGTATATACATAAACATCATCATCATCATCAACTTTTTTTATGGTTTTTAGTTGTTCTTTTAGATCTTCTTTTTCTTTATTAAAAGCCTCCTCGGACGCCTGCTTTGCGGCTTTCTCTTCATCTTTTAACTGCTGAACCTTGGCTAATGTTTCAGAATCAAGATTTGTACCATCTTCATTCCTATACACCTCATAATATTGTCCTCCACCATACATGCCGCCGCCGGATGATTGGTATGAGGCTTTGACGCCTAGCTCGCTTAATTTTTGGGAATATTCCTCGGAAATCGCTTTTCGAGCGATTTTAGAATTTTCTTCAGCCTCTTTTATCTTGTCATTAATCTCTTTTTTCTTATTGTTTACAGTAGATGCATCAACTTTTGTCAGGTTCCCTTGCTCAAGCATATTCTGAGCCCATGCATCAGTCAGTGTTGTCTGGGCAAAAGCACAATCAGGAGCAGACAACATCAAAGCTCCTAATAAAATCAAGAAAATGGTTTTAACTTTACTTATTTTCATCTTCTTTATCCTTTACTCCTGAGGAAGCAGGACCTCCGCCAATAACTAAAAAACCTACTATAAATACAATAATCACCAGACCAATCGCCCATACCAGAGCGCCTTTGCTGGCAAATAAGTCAAAAATTCCGGCCCAGTACGCAAAAAAGATTAATAAAAGGATTAATATGCTTCCCGCTACTGACTTCATTTTTCTTTCCTTTAATCTACCTTAATTTTAACATATATCTGTAGCAAATTTTGTTACAGTTTTTTGATTTTTAGAACTTGCCTTTTTTTATAAAATTTATTGTGTGCGCAAGGGTTTTAGGGTTGTTTATTATATTAAATTTAGAGTTTTTTACCTGAATCAAAGCTTTTACCCCATCAATTTGAGCCTCATCAACACTTGGGAGCGAATTTTTAATGCCCAATGGTAGTGATTCAGCCCATTTTTTGAGCGGGTAGTCAGTGTAAATCACACCCACTTCATATTTTTTATCAAAAACAGGAATTTTTGCCACACCCTGCGGAGACATTTCCTTAAGTAATGGCCCAAAAAACCACCTAAAAATCCACCATTTAGATAATGCACCAAACAGCTTACTCCCCTTGTTGGGAGGAGATATCTGTACAATTCGGTTGATTTTTAACTGTTCAATCCACGGAGAGCTGCTGCTGAGTAGTTTTCTTAAGATAACCCCTCCAATGCCCTTTGTAATAAAGGATACTTCTGTAACATCTTCAAGGTTATTAAGCAAAAAGTTCAACTGCCTAATCACGGCTGCCAAATCTTTTTTCGTTGATGGATAATTTATGGATGCCGCCATATATCCAGCCTCCAGAGCTTTTCTCCACATTGGCTTGAATATGTTCTTTGTGTCTCCCATCCCATGAAGCATGATAATCATATGCCCTTTTTGGCGAGATATTTCGTGCACCTCAATAAACTTAACAAATGCCTGACGGCATTGTTCAAAAGTCCCCTCATGGCGACGAATATCCCAGTTATCCAAAAGTCGATACTTTTTGGTCTTATGATTTCTTTGAATCCTCCATTTTTGGTAGAAGAATACATCCTCCCAAAACTGGCCGCCTCCAAAAGTAAAGAAATCAAACTTCATGTTATTAACTCCGTAACGTTACCCTACATGCTGCTGGCAGAGTTGTGGTTTGTTATGCTATATGTATATTTGCCGCCCTTAGGAATAGCAGTAATAGTAACTCTTGACTTATCCCACCATAAGAAACTGTCATCTTCTACCAATACCTGTACGGCTCTTTCACTTCTTATATATGTCATGTGGCTAATTCTTGCTCTTACAGTAGCAACCTCTGTCCATTTCAACTTAGGCATCTCAGACATATAAAAGTCAAAAACTGCACTGTTATCATAAGGAGTTGTGAACACAAGGCTTCCTGTCCAGTTCTCTCCGCTGCCTAAAGCTTTGGTTTCACCCAAATCTACATACGAACTGTCAGGGAACGGAATGTCAGGAAAATGCGAAAACGCCTGCGGAACACTTGTCCCGTCCAATCCCATAAGTTTAGGCCTGTCACTTGCACAAGCAGAAAGTGAAACAGCCAGCAATGCTATTAAAAGACTCTTCTTAAACATAATATACCTTTCCTCTGATTCTAAAAATTACCTTAAATTTATTACATTCTTGCATATGCTATCTTATTTTGGTTAAAAAAAAGGAAAGAAAATGACAAATAAAATATTAATATTTTCAATGCGTTAGCCAGCCGCTCGAAAAAAAGTAATTTTTTTTGTTTTTTTCTGTTGACAGATACAAACTTGTGTCATATAACCCACCTCGCCGACTGAGTAAAACGAGGTTGGTAGTTATAATACAAAGTAAATAAGAAAGATGAGGATATATAGGCAGCATGGGTTTATCCTGTGTTTTATAAAATATGTATAAAGTCTATATATACTTATGAGTGTGTTTTTGA
>JAISFX010000006.1 GCA_031263385.1 Lactobacillus sp. | reverse complement strand
CCAACCGAACGAGTTCTTTAATGCGAAAAGGTAAAAGATTTTACCTTTTTTGTCTTGGGCGAACTTTTTCCCGCAGGGAAGCTCGATAGCGCAAGCGTAATTCTTGTCATCATGAGTTTTTCCTCTAACCCAAAATGACTGGTCGTTAAACTCTTTGCCGCAGAGAGTTTTAAAGATAATATTTAAGAGGTTGGTACTTTGTAAAGATAACTCAGTTGCCTGAGCATCATCAATTATGTCCCAATCACCAGGGTTTGTGCCGGGGGTGGAGAAGTTTTTAACTTTTTCTAAGGCTTCTTCGTAAGACACAGGTTCTTCGGGGATGTATGGAAAAATTATACACTCCTCTGAGACGATTAACCCAACTAATGTTTCTTTGTTTGCGTTATCTGCATTGCTAAGACGTTTGTTCGCATGAACAATTTTTAATAATAGTGAATTCATTTTATTAACTATTTTATTAAACAATAAATACCTTTGTGGGGTGAATTTAGTATATAGGGGCAGGGGTGTCAACATGATTGATAAAATAAATATGCAAATTTTGTTGTTTTTATAAAAAAAGTTATTGACGATGTTAAAAAAGTAAGTATATATATACAACGATTGATGACGATGTATTGGCCGGTTGGCAGAATGGCTATGCGGAGGACTGCAAATCCTTAAATATCGGTTCGATTCCGGTACCGGCCTCCAAAAAAGCCTTGTTATCAACATTATTATTCCGACTTAGCTCAGCGGTAGAGCAATCGGCTGTTAACCGATTGGTCGCTGGTTCGATCCCAGCAGTCGGAGCCACTTTGATAAAAGACCTAGAATTCTATTCTAGGTCTTTGTTTTTGTGTGGTAATGTTTTTTTCAAGTTCTGGATTTAAATGGCAATCATGTTTTTGGGTTAATTTTGTCTAAAATATGTTGCATGGTGGAAGAAATTGTGGTATGGTGTAGCTTAAATTGATATTAGAGAGAGAATTATTTATAATCAGCATAAAAAAAAGAATATGAAAAAAGTAATTGAATTTGCTTTCAATATTATTGAAAGAGTAGAAAGAACAGCTGTGAGCATTAAGTTCCAGCATGGTGCCAGCTTTAACCTAAAGATGAATGACGAGGTTAAAGGAGTTGTTATGGTTAAGCATTATGAGTTCCGCTTAACTGATGTGAATGGTGATTTAATCGCTAAGGCGTTCTTGCAGGTTGATTCGAGACTAAAAAGCAGCGAAAGAGGCTGGGAAGTTCATGTGGGTGACCAAGATACCTATGTTATCACAGACAAGAAAGGTGGCATTGTGTCTCCGGCTCATGAATTTGATGAAATCGGCTTGTTATTTGATAATATTATCGACTTATGCAAAAGTCGTTATGTAGGTATAATCTTAAAATGATTAAGTTGCTTTATTTATAAAAACAAATTATTTACACCTAACTAGAATTAAAATGAAAAAGAAAAAAAGCCAAGAAAAAAAGTATTACCAGATTGAGATGTATTTCGCCCAGTTTACTAATGAAGATAGAGCAGAGATATCTCCTAAAATGATTGATCTGAATTATCTTTCAGATGGTTGCCAAAAGGTATGTAACCGTGGAATCCACGGTACATTTGATTTTCAGATTGACACCCCAGAACAGGGGCGGCTGCTTTTCTACAGTAGTAATGCCTTCATGTACAGAATCTTACTTATGGATGAAGGGTATGAGGACATAATCGGCGTTTATGAAAGAGGTGCCGAGGGTGAAGTCGTTCCTTTTACCGAGGACATAATGAACTCTATAAAAAAAGGGTCTGATATGTCGGAGACTGAAGGAGAAGGGTTTGCGGAGCTTGGGGTGTATAAGCCTAGAAACGATAGGAAATATGCCGAGTTAACCGCCAAATTTTGGAAAACGAACGTCCATAAAAAGAACATTATCAAAACCAAGTTTGAGCATGTTTTCGTGTTAATCAGGACAAGACGCTATCATTCAAAATCTCCACATTATATTGTGGATAGGTCGAAAAAGATATCCGAGGCTTGGGTGAAGTTAAAAGGATAAAAAAAGCCTAACTCTTCTACCGGGTAGCAAAAGAACGCGTGAATCTATATGATTTGCGCGTTCTTTTGTTGTTGTTGAAATGTTTTGAGGGATGTTGTAGGCTTGTATTAAATTTGTTGAATGGGGAATTGGGTATGGAATATATTGATGTTTTTGATATCAACCAAAATCATCTTGGTAGAGAAGAGATTGGTAAGGCTCATCTTGAGAGTATGTGGCATAAGACTTTTCATTGTTGGATTATTAGGCCGAACAATAAGATATTGTTTCAGCTAAGGAGTAAAGATATGCGCCCGTGTCCGGATTTGTTGGATACATCTGCGGCGGGGCATTTGTCTGCAGGAGAGACAATTGAGGACGGGATAAGAGAGATTAAGGAAGAGTTGGGTATTAATGTAGATTTTAATACTTTGCAGGAAGTTGGCTTTTATAAGCATATATCAAATAACTCAGCCAAAAAGGGAACATATAACAAAGAGTTTGTATATGTTTATTTTCTTAAGGATTATACTCCATTAGATGAATATATTATGCAGCCGGAAGAGGTTGACGGGGTTTATGAGGTTGATATAAAAGACGGGTTTAAGTTGTTTAATAACGAGGTGGAAGAAATATCAGTATATGGTTTTAACAGGATAACAAAACAGCTTGAGACCATAAGTGTGAGCAAAGATAAGTTTGTTAAAAAAGCTGATTGTTACTTTAATAAGCTCCTGATTATGGCAGAGAGGTTTATTAAAGGCGAAAAGTATCTGGGTTTTTAAGTTTTAGTTGTATTATCTGATGTTTAATTAGTTTTAGGTACCCGCTGTTAAGGCGGGTATTTTTGTTTATGATATCTCTTAAAAAAAGGTTTTCTTATGGGGGGTAAGGATATATATTGTTCAGAGGAAAAATTATAAAGGATTGTATCATGAAAATCGGGATTGGATCAGACCACGGAGGTTATCAGCTTAAACAGGCTTTGATTAGTCATTATGCCAGCAAAAATGTGAAGCTTATTGATTATGGAACGGATTCTGAGGAGTCTTGTGATTATCCGGATATTGCGGAGGGGGTGTGTAATGATATGCTCAATGGCAAGCTTGATTTGGCAATCTTGATTTGCGGGGCGGGAATCGGCATGAGTATTGCTGCGAACAGACACAAAGGTATCCGTGGGGCAATTCTTTATAGTGATTATGTGGCAAAGATGGCAAAAGAGCATAATAATGCAAATGTGGTTATTTTTGGCGGCAGAACAATGAGCTTGGAAGAGGCTGCTCGTCGTTTTGATATTTTTATGGAAACAAAGTATGAAGGCGGACGCCATAAAATACGTTTAGATAAATTGGATAGATAAAAAATTTTGTCCTTGGTTTGGTATTGTAAACCTCATAGGTCAAAATTTTAATAACAGGAGTAAGAAAAGAATGGATTTTGAGCAGAATTTGAAAACAGAAGATGAATTTGTATTTGGAGCAATTCAGAAAGAACTAAAAAGACAGCAGGAACAGATTGAGTTGATTGCTTCAGAGAATATTGTATCTAATGCAGTGTTAGAGGCTCAGGGTTCTATTATGACCAATAAGTATGCCGAGGGTTACCCGGGGCGTAGGTATTATGGCGGATGTGAATATGTAGACGTGGTGGAAGAGTTGGCTATTGAGCGCGCGCAGATGTTGTTTGATGCAAAATTTGTTAACGTTCAGCCACATTCGGGGTCTCAGGCTAATACGGCGGTATATCTGGCATTGCTTAAGCC
>JAISFX010000061.1 GCA_031263385.1 Lactobacillus sp. | reverse complement strand
CCGGTGTTTCGACCTGCAATAACCAATCTTTCATGCATACGCTCGATTTCTTTTTCAAGATAGGCTTGTTCGATTTCTTCTGCAAGGGTTTGTCTCTCCTCAGCGGTGCCTTTACTGTTTATTTCGTTTATTTCATCAACGATATGTTCTACAAAAATGTCTTTGCCGGTTTTTTTCTTAACAAAATAAGGAAGCTCATAGATAAGCTGACGGGTGTTGGCATAAACCTCTTTATTGGTTTTGGCCTTTTTGTAGCGGTGTTTTAAAAGCCTGAAAGCGATAACAAGCTCTTCATAATTATCTACAACAATAAACGGAACGGGGTCTGCAAAACCCTCTGAAGACATATCTTTTAAGTATTCTAAAAGATGATAAAAATAGCCGTTTACGTTATACATAACAAAAGGTTTCTTGGGGATGAAGCCGTCTTGCATGGCGACCATGTCATAAGCAAGTTCATCCAAAGTGCCTACTCCGCCGGGGGCAAAAACAATGATATCCGCCTCGAGGAGTTGTTTCTTTCTGTCTTCAAGAGTGTCTGCCACTCTTAGGTTGCTGATGCTTTTTATTAATTTGTCATCAGTGGGGTAAAGGCTTAAATATTCTTTGGTGGTTATGCCTGTGATTGGAGAGCCACCGCAGGTTTTTTTGTTCCATGTATCCATAACACCGCGGGCTACGGCACCCATAATGCCAGCATTGCCAACGCCAAAGCTTAGCTTGAATCCAACTTTAACAATCTGTTTGCCTAGGTTATAAGCCTCTTCAACATAAAGGGGATTTTTACCGGCGCGGTTGCCGCCTGCGACAAATACTCTAACGCCTTCTTCTTGGTTTTGCTCGTTGAAGGTTTCTATAATATCTGTGGTGCATTTTTTGGTCATCTAGATATCGCCTTTTTTCTGATTATCGTAAAATTCTTTAACATATTCATCTAATGTATCATTGGCTATCGCATCTCGCAAGCCCTGCATTAAGCGTTGGTAATATCTTATATTATGCCATGTCAAAAGCATGACTGCCAGTATCTCATTGCACTTTTGCAGATGATGAATATAAGCTCTGGTATAACTGGTGCAAAGCGGGCAATCACAGCCTTCTTCAACAGGTCTTTCATCTTCGCGATGTTTGGCGTTGCGAATATTTAGAGAACCATATTTTGTGAAAGCCTGAGCTGTTCTTCCTGAACGGGTTGGCATTACACAGTCAAACATATCTACACCCCTTAAAACCGCGCCGACAATATCATCAGGGCGGCCTACACCCATGAGGTAACGAGGTTTGTAATCAGGAAGCATATCAGGAGCAAAATCCAGAGCTTTGAACATTTCTTCCTGACCTTCTCCCACGGCCAAACCGCCTATGGCATAGCCGTCAAAACCTATGCTCTTTAATGCATCTGCAGATTGTTGTCTTAAATCTTGGAAAGTAGAACCTTGCTGGATGCCAAAAATGCCATAACCGTCTCTGTCGACAAAGGCTTCGCGGCTGCGCTTGGCCCAGCGCATGGACATTTCCATAGAATCCTTAGCCTGTTGGTAGGTGGCAGGGTATGGAGTGCATTCATCAAGGCACATGGTGATATTAGAATCGAGTTTGTGTTGAATGTTCATTGATTCTTCAGGTGTTAAAAAATATTTTGTGCCGTCAACATGAGACTTGAAGGTTACACCTTCTTCAGTAAGCTTTCTTAAGCCTGACAGGCTCATAACCTGAAAACCGCCAGAATCCGTTAAAATCGGTTTGTTCCAGTTCATAAACTTGTGCAGTCCGCCCATTTTTTCAACCAAGTCAGCGCCCGGTCTCAACATCAGGTGATAAGTATTGCCAAGTAGTATCTCGGCCCCTGTTGCAGCAACAGATTCCGGCAGCATCGCTTTAACCGTGCCACAAGTTCCAACAGGCATGAATGCAGGTGTATTTACCACGCCGTGCTTGGTATGAAGTTTTCCTAAGCGGCTTTTGCCTGATTTTTTTAATATTTCATATTTTAGTGCCATTTTTTTATATATCCTTTTGATTTGGGTGAAATATGCCAGAAAATGCAGGTTTTAGCAAGAGGTTTGTTCCAATAAAAAAGGGCCTGCAAACGCAAGCCCTTTGATACAATCAGGTATATTATTCTGCCTCAGCCTCTGAGCTGCCTTCTTTATCTAAAGCATAGCCTGTGGCACGAACAGTACGGATATAATCCGGTCCGAACTCGTTTAATGATTTTCTAAGGCGACGGATGTGAACGTCAACTGTTCTTGATTCAACATAAATGTTGTCGCCCCATACGGTTTTAAGCAATTTCTCACGAGAGAAAACTTTGCCCGGATGCTCTATTAACATTTTAAGCAAACGAAACTCTGTTGGCCCAAGGTGAATAAAGTTGTTGCCGCGATAAACTTTTTTCTCGGTTAAATCCATGCGGATATCTTCAAAAATAAATTCTTTATCTGCAACAAGCTCTGGCGCACGGCGCAGGTTGGCTTTAACACGAGCCATAAGCTCTGGAACAGAGAAAGGTTTAGTAACATAATCATCAGCACCTGCTGTAAGGCCTTTTACTTTGTCTTCTTCCTCGCCTTTGGCGGTTAACATGATGATAGGAATGGTTTTAATATCAGGCTTGCTCCTGATCATACGAGCAATCTCGATTCCGGACATTTCCGGCAGCATCCAGTCTAGGATGATTACGGCAGGGAGATTTTTCTCAACCTCGGCTACAGCCTTGTTGCCTCTTGATTCCCAGAATACTTCGTATCCTTCTTTCTCAAGGTTGTACTTTAACAAAAGGGCTAGAGCCTCTTCGTCTTCAATTATCATAACTTTCTGTGACATATAACTTCTCCGATATAGATTCAGTTATGCTAATGATATATTGATTTTGTTAATATTGCCTTAATGTTTGGATGTTGCTTTTATAATCTCCACCATGAAATACTGATGTGCCGGCAACAAGAATGTCTGCTCCGGCGCTTACACAGCGAGAGGCATTAGAGGTGTTAATGCCGCCATCAACTTCTATTTTAATGTCTCTATCACCAATCATTTCTTTTAAGACCGCCACTTTATCAAGCTGTTCTTCCATAAAGCTTTGGCCTCCAAAACCGGGCTCTACACACATAACCAAGATTAGGTCAACCTTATCTAAAAATGGGAAAAGCATGTCCGGATTAGTCTGAGGCTTTAATGATACACCTGTGTTTTTGCCAAGATGCTTTATTTGGTCAAGGGTTTCTTCAAGGTTTGGACAGGCTTCATAATGGACGGTTATTATATCTGCTCCGGCTTCTGCAAACCACTCTACCATACGCTCAGGATTGTTGACCATAAGGTGGACATCAAATGGGAGTTTGGTAAGCGGACGAATGGATTTGATTATGGGAATACCATAGGTCAAATTTGGCACAAAGTGGCCATCCATAA
>JAISFX010000112.1 GCA_031263385.1 Lactobacillus sp. | reverse complement strand
TACCTTTAACATTGGAATAATTCTGTTTACGGTGATGTATCTTTCAGAAGAATCTTCTGCTGCGCCGGAAATAATCAATGGGGTTCTGGCCTCATCAACAAGAATCGAGTCAACCTCGTCGACGATTGCATAATTGAAGGCGCGCTGAACCATGTCTTCTTTTTGGTGCTTCATGTTGTCACGAAGGTAGTCAAAGCCAAGCTCGTTGTTGGTGGCATAAGTGATGTCTGCGGCGTAAGCCTCTCTTCTTTGGTTGTCATCCAAGCCATGAATAATGTAGCTTACTGTTAGACCTAAGAAGCGATAAACCTGCCCCATCCACTCGGCGTCACGTTTAGCCAAATAGTCGTTTACGGTAACAACATGCACGCCCTTGCCTTCTATGGCATTTAAATATGCAGCCAAGGTTGCAACTAAGGTTTTTCCCTCGCCGGTTTTCATTTCAGAAATCATACCTTTGTGGAGGATTATACCGCCGATTAACTGTACATCATAATGACGTTGACCAAGGGTTCTTTTGGCGGCCTCGCGGACAACGGCAAAAGCCTCTGGCAAGATGTCATCAAGAGTTTCTCCGCCAGAGAGGCGTTTTTTGAATTCTTCAGTTTTAGCTTTTAATTGCTCATCAGATAATTTCTGAATATCTGTCTCAAAAGAGTTAACAGCATTTACTATCTTTTGCTGCTTTTTTACAAGTCTGTCGTTGGCGCTGCCAAAAAGTGTGCGGGCTAGATTACCTATCATTGTTTATACCTATTCTCTTTAAATATTAGTTTTCATACATTTAGTGGTTCTCTATAATAAAGTCAATAGGTGACGGCATAAATACCAAATAATACACAGGGTGTATATTGTTTTTAAAAAGATGCTGGAATATTTATTCGCTTTGATTATAATGGGGCAAGTTTAATTATTAATTTTAAGGAGTGTAAAATGCAAAAAAAATGTTTAGCTTTGACAGTGGCTGCTTTGTTGGTATCTGTCTCTTTCAATGCAAATGCTGAAGGCAAAAACGGAATCGCTGCTGTAGTTAACGGCGAGAAAATTACTGTTGCAGAATTGAAACAAGGTTATGAGTCTAATAAACAGATTAAAGAGCAAGTTTCCTTCAAGGATTTCTATGAAAAAGCTTTAGATATTTTTGTTAACGGTAAAATGCTTTACCAAGCTGCAGAAGGCGAGAAAATTACTCAGTCTCCTGAATATAAAAAACAGTTGGCTATCGCTCAGGAAGAGATTGCCCGCAAGATTTATATTGAAAAGAAAGTTAATGCCAAAGTTAATGATACAGCTGTGAAAAAGCTTTATGATGATTATAAAAAGAATTTCCAAGCTGAGAAAGAAATGAAGGCTAAGCACATTTTGGTTGATTCAGAAACAACTGCTAAAGAAGTTATTGCTAAACTTAAAAAAGGCGGAAACTTTGATACTTTAGCTAAGGAATATTCTAAAGAACCTGCTGAATTGGGATATTTCACAAAAGGTATGATGGTTCCTGAATTTGGAAACGCTGCATTCACTCTTAAAAAAGGTGAGTATTCTCAGACTCCTGTTAAGACACAGTTCGGATACCACGTGATTATGGTTGAAGATATGAGAGATGCGAAGCCTCTTCCTTTGAAGACTATCGAGCCTCAGTTAAAAGGTTTGTTGACACAGCAGGCTATTGCTGAAGTTCTTCAAACTCTTACTAAGAACGCAAAAATCGAGAAGTATGACTTTAACGGAAACGTTATCCCTAATACTCCAGCTCAGTAAGCTCGATTATAAAAAGATTAAAGCCTCGTCAATGACGGGGCTTTTTTTATGTTGCAGAATAAAAATTTTATGATAGTTTGCGAGCTTGTGAATGTAAGAATATGAATAGTAATTTAAATATAATTGTGATGGATAAATCGAAAGTTATTAGTGAAGGTTTCCCATGGGGATTAACATTTAGTGATATTTATGATGTTGTATCTGATGTTAAGGATGATTTTTTTCCTCGCACTTTATGGAGAGGTAAAAGCCAAAGGGTATTCTTTAAAAACCCTGTGTTATCAACGTCTACAGTGGATGTCTTTACGCCGCTTCTGAAAGGAAACAAGCTCCATTTCAGACAGATAACTCTTAACCCTAAACACGAAGCAAATGATGAAAATAAAATCATCAATTCGGTGAATTGGGTTGAAGACTGGCAATGGTCTCCGGTAAGTAACATTATAAGAAATCTGCGACAAATTGATACGGATATAGTAAAAGAAATTAAAGAAAAAATGCCCGTAGACAATATAGCTTACATCCCTTTCATATTCGATAAAGGAATTATAACAGAAATCGTAGGGGATATGAACATAGGTACGTTCTGCAATATTGATGTTGGAGAAAAATACCTTATAGAAAGAAAAGTAAACAAAAGAGCTACTGAAGAGTTATGCTCTTTTGACATTGTTCCGGGGCAATGTGTATCTTGCTAAAAAATTGTGCATTACAAAAAAGGGCTGAATCAAGAAAAAGATTCGGCCCTTAAATTTATGAAAGTTTTATTTCGTGAGTGCTTTTAATCTCTTCAATCTTAGCCTTTACATAATCTATCTGGCTTGAGCTTCTTTCTTTGCTGCCGGTAACTTTGGTAAG
>JAISFX010000087.1 GCA_031263385.1 Lactobacillus sp. | reverse complement strand
GTTGTGGTACTCAATATACTAATTCTGGCATATAGCTTCTCTTTTGCGATGAAGAGTGCTAGCTATTTTGGTAAGGTAGTAGCTGTTGGTTTGACAGTAAACTACTTTCTCTACATCTTTGTAAACATTGCTATGGTGGTAGGCCTAATTCCTGTTGTGGGCGCACCTCTGCCTTTGATTTCCTATGGTGGTACCGTTATGCTTTCGGTAATGGCCTCTTTTGGCATACTTTTATCGGTTAATATTAATCGTCATCAAAATATTGGCAAAGACTAGGGTTTTGTATTTTGGTATTCTGCTTGTTATTTTCTCGCTCGTGTACAGCCGCTTCGCGATTGACACAGTACACGTCGCTTAAAAATAACGTCGCATTATTCTCAAACTCCAAAACCTTGGATGATTGTTAATGTTAGGGTTTTGTATTTTGGTATTTTGTTAGGTTCTGGTGAATTCTTCTAAAGTATTAGCTTGCAGATATGGGTTTACTTTTTTCTCGATACCAAGTTTGGTAGGGTGGACAGGAAGCCCCTTGCTTAACCTTAATTCAGCATTTTTTACATATTCAAGCAGTTCTTTGCTTGGATTATATCTTAGAGCATCTTCCACACCATGCATGGTATATTCATGTCCGGGGTAGAAAGAGACATCATCAGGTAATAATTTTATCTTTTTTAAGGCTTCAAACATTTCTTGAGGGGTTCCCTCGAAAAGCCCGCCAATACACAAGTTGAACAAGGTGTCTCCTGTGAAAAGCATTTTGTCATCTTTAAAATACCACAATATATGGCCTTGTGTATGGGCGCTTACATCAATTATATGTGCAATACTTTCGCCTAGGGCCCATGTCTCGCCGTCTTTTACTTTGATATCTATTCCGGGGATGCGGTCCTCAGCGCCTACAATCTTGAGGTTATAAAGCTTTTTTAGCTCTAGGTTGCCATCTGTGTGGTCAAAGTGGTGGTGAGTGTTTAAGACATAATCAGGCTTTATGCTGAGGTCGTTACAAACCTTAACGATGGGTGCGACCTCTGAAGGGTCTATAATAGCGCTGAGCTTGGTTTTCTCATCAATCAAAAGGTAAGAGTAATTATCCATTACTCTGGCTCTGGTCAAAATGCTTTTAACGTCTAAGGTCATAGATAGTTTTCCGGATTAATATCGTCTATTTGTTCAGGAGAGACATATTGCTCGACGTAGTCCATATAGACTTTGTTCTTGATAAAGACTTCATATAAGTCAGAGTCTATATGACCGGTGTTCTTCATGTGTTTCATGATGCTTAAGACCTCAGAGAGTTTCTTAGGCTCTTTGTATGGACGGTCATTAGCAGTAAGTGCCTCAAAGATGTCTGCAATGGCCATGATTTTGGCAGGGATAGACATTTGGTCACCGGTGAGGTTGTTAGGGTAGCCACGACCATCAATACGCTCGTGGTGGGCTCCGGCATATTCAACAACGTTTGAAAGTTCTTTAGGGAAAGGAAGAGCCTTTAACATGTCTATAGTAACGACAATGTGCTCGTTAATTTTTTCTCTTTCTTCTTTGTTGATTGTACCGTTTCTAATCTGGAGGTTATAAAGCTCGCCATTGTTGTAGTTGTTGAAAATATGGTCTTCTCTGTTTTGGAGAAGGTTTTCAATACTTGGTTTGTCATAAAGCTCTTTGTTCTTGATATTGTCTCTTTCTGCCCATGATAGCCCTTTAAGGCGGCTGAAGTAACGAGTGAACTGGAGCTTGGAAATGCTCTCAACTCTGGCTATGTCTTTGTCACTAAGGCCTTTGTCGCCAATGTTGCATTTGGCTATGAAGTCAAAGTCGTCTTCAAGCTGCTTAATTTTATTGATAAACTCGGCTTGAAGGTTTTCTTGAGTGTCAGCGCTATTAAGACGCTTTTTAAGATATTCTATGTGGGCATCGCGGCGCATAATTTCAAAACGGTTGCGAATCTCGTGGATGCGGTTGTTAATGGTCTCAAGCTTGGTTGCTTTATCAACAATGTATTCAGGAGTTGTAACTTTACCGCAGTCATGAAGCCATGAGGCAATGTGGAGGTTGTACCAGTCCTGAGTGCTCATCTCAAATTCTTTTAGAGGTCCTTCCTCTTGTTGAACAGCCGCAGTAGCCAGTAATCTGGTGATTACGGGAACGCGCTGACAGTGGGCTCCGGTATAAGGAGACTTGGCATCAATCGCACGGGCAATAACTTCAATAAATGATTCTAGCAATTGGACGTAAGCCTCGCGGAGGCTTCTGTTTTCAAGGATTAAACCAGCTAAATTACATACAGAGCGAGTGGTTTCAATAACCTCTGGTGAGAAAGCGGTCACTTGTCCGCCACTGTCCTCAGCATTAATAAACTGAGCAACGCCAATTACGACATCTCGTCTTGAATAGACAGGAATGGTTAGCACAGATATGGTTCTGTAAGAGTTGTCCTTGTAAAAGGTCTCAAAGAAAGAGATATCCTTATCGGTCTCGAGGTATATGTTTTTGGTTGAGATAAGTTCTCCGTTAAGGGCGCAGATTTCTGCAAGAGATTTGCTTTCTTTATTCTTTCTTTCAGGAAGGAATATTGTTGGAAAGAAGGACAGGTTGTCAGAACCTTTACGGTCAATCTCAAGGGTTTTATTGTAAGTGTAGTCAAGACTTAGAAAATAGTCATCATTTAAGGTGAAGAAGAAACAGCCTTCAGCGTTGCAGGCCTCACGGGCAATGTCTATAACTCTGGATACTATGGAAACGTGGTCAGTCTCTTTTTGTATGAGAGAACTTATTTCTAAAAGGTTCTTAAGTGTATCTTGTCCATTCATTAAACCGGCCCTAACTTATTTTTGAAATTAAGTAGTTAACGTCTTCTTCGCTTAGTTCTTCACTGGCATTCTCATAAGATAATATGCGCTCAATAACTTTATGAACAAAGTTCTTACGATTGGGAAGTTTTGAGTCAAAGTTAATCTCTCTTAAAACTTTAAGTGCACTGAATACGGCAGGAAACATGGTCTTAGGGATAAATGCTTTACGCAGCAGGTTTCTTACCATAAAGTCTATTTGGGTATTGAAAAGGATTTTTCTGACCTCGAGTATGGGGGAGCTTGATAAAAGGCCTAATGAGTATTCAAAAAACTTTAAATCACCCATACAAATTGAACGAACAACCAATGAACTGGTCAGGTTGTTGGAGTCATAAAGCTCTTTTACAAGTTCTTCTACCTGTGTGTCAGAGCTGAATTCTTCAGATATTTTAAGAGTACTTTTCTCTTTAACCTGTTCAACGATATCAACGACCAAATCATTAGGGAGGCTGTGGTTGGTGACAAGCTTTTTTTGCAGCTCATCAGACAGGTAAATAACTATTTTCTCAGCCACAGAAACGGGGATTTCAGGGCGATATACGATTTTTTCTTTTATTTTCTCGTTGCTATGAAATTTATCAACGATGTTGTTGAAGGTTTTCTCTTTGATTTTGGATGTGCTGTTAGAAACCAGACTTTCAATCACGGCTTCATTGCACTTATCGACAATATAGTCGGAAACATCTTCAGAAACATTTTTGCGCTGGGCTACAGCTTTTTGTTTTTCAACATTTTGGGCATCTAAGATATCGTACATAAGTTCTTTGGTGAGGTTTTGATAATGCTTGATGAAAGGTATAGCAACGCTTTCTTTGTCATTAATAAGCTTGTTTACAATATCTTCGGGAATATCTTTACTGTTTTTGAGGCTTTCGGACAAGACCTCACGTACTTTGACCTCAACATCTTCTACCATTATGCGGAAAATGTCTTCGGCCAGTTTCATTTCTTTTTGGCTGAGATCAGGATTGTTGTAGTATGCAGAAAGCTTTTGGGCAGTCTTAGAGCGCATCTCGGCGGATTTATCCTGCGAGAGCTTTAATACATCTTCTTTTGTTAAAAGCTTATTACTCATGATGCCAATACCTGTTCTAAAATTGCCTCATACTACCAGTTTACTATATATTCCTACTACAAAGTAATTAATTTTTTATTACATTTGGCCTAAAAAAAATTAATTTAGAGTTGCGGTGTCAAAATTTATAATTTCATAAAAGGTTATGGTATAGTCCAGCAGGCCAGCGAAGTTTTCGATATTAGAGTCCAAAACCAGAGAACTAGCGACACTCCTTCCAAAGACAGGCTTCTCGCGGTATCTTATCTCTTTTCTTTCCTGACGAAAAGCAAGATAATTTACGCCGGAATTTATTCTGTGGGCGTAGTCTTTCATGCTGTCATAAAGAGAGGCATATATCTTAAAACGGTAGTCATCAGTAACGCCTTCGTCCGGCTCAAGTCCTTCGTTTGTGTACCAAACGAGCTGTTTATAGAGGTTGTTGGCTAAATGTGCCGGGCGAGATGTGCCCCAGTTGGTGCTTATGGCGGCAACAGCCATCAAAATTGATGGGGGTACGCTATCAACCTTCAAAATCAGCTCTTGAAGCATAAACTGGTAACGCCTGAGCCCTTTAAGCTTGGTATATACTTCATAATATTCGGCTTTTGCCTCAAGAATCTCTATTTGTTCAGCTGTGAAGTCTTTGTTTTTTTGGTAGTCATTATTGATTTCTTCAATTATTTGGCGTTCTGCAAGGATATCATCCCTTACTTTGAGGGCCAGAGGGCCGGTAATCATGAAAAAAGTTTTGTTACGCTCGTTGTTGTTGGATATTTTATCCCAATCGGTTGGCAGATTTTGCAAGAAAATGCGAGGATACTTCCAGTTTGGCATGTAGATGTAGTCTTTATAGGAGTGTTTTTCAAATACCTCTTTTAACTCTGCAACAGTAACATCTTTGAGGTAGACATCATTAGATGCCCCACAACAAAAGAACACAGCGAGAATAGAAAAAAGGCATTTTTTTATCATGCTTGAGCCTCGTCTATATAGTTTTCAACAGATTTGACCTCGGGAATGTAGGTTTTAAGCATCCTTTCAACGCCGTCTTTGAGGGTGACTAAGGCGTAAGGGCAGCCAACACAGTTGCCTTGAAGCTCAACATAGACAATGCCTTCATGAAAATGTTTGAACAGGATATCTCCACCGTCCATACGGATAGCCGGTCTGATTCTGGCTTCAAGAAGGGCGGTTATTTTTTTTATGGTATCAGCGCTTGAAGATGCATCTTGCTCGGTTACGGCGGTTTGTCCGGTGGTTATGAAGTCCATTATTTCTGCCATAATTTGGGGTTTTAAGTCATCCCATGAAATGTCTTTTTCTTTGGTAACAGAGATAAGGTCATGGTGGATGGTGATGAAGGAAATGCTGCCTAAGTCAAAAATCTTCTCAGCCAAAGGAGAGCGACGGATGGATTTGATGTCTATGAACTCTATTTTCTCTTGTGAGGCAATGGGTTGGGGGGGGTAAAAGTTCATAGTATCCGGATCTGTTGCAGGAGATGTTTGTATTATCATATTAAATTCCTTTATCTAATTTGGCGGATATGGACTGCATTTGTTTGGATGCTCTAAGGTTATAGTAAGAAAGATAATGCAGATGATTTGGGTAAATGGAGCTGTTAAGCTGCTCATTCCTTATTATCAGAGGTGCAATATTGGCTCCGTCTTCCATGGATTTGAGCATTTTAACCCAAGAAGGGTATATTTGGTGAGCAACGATGATGTCTTTGTAGTCATAACTTAGGGCTTTAAAGAGCATGTAATAGGAATATATTTTGCCCTGATGATAGAAAAACACGTCGTCGGCCTTGCTATCAAAGGTTTTGCCGCTGTTCTCGCGGATGTGTTTTTCAAGCTCATTAACGCTTTTATTGAGGTCGCTATAGGCGCTTTTAATCAAGGAAGAAAGGACATCGGATGTCTTGGGAAAGATATAGATACCGTTTTCGATTTTGTTATTGTATTTGATGAGCTCTTTTCGGGCACGGCGATATTGGCTGGCAGATGAAGGAGCAACACGTTTTTCTGGAGAAAACATCCAGATTGTGCCGGGGTACTGCAATAAATCTACCGCCTCGGATAGGTTGTTATCAAGGTTTTGGTTGATGTTTTGGTTCAAAGTGTAAGCAAATTTTGATATCGCAGACATTTTGCCAAGTTGGAAATTGGGCATGTTATCCAATATGTAAGAAGGGAATATGAAAGGCAAGCTAGGTGTCCAAAAGCTTTTATTAACCTCAGAATCGATAAGTTCTGACATAGTGGTTATGACATTTGAGCCGCCATTAATGTTTGCGGGGATTTCTATGGTTGTGTCGCGGTTGATTTTCTCCATCATAAAGGCGCCGATGGGGTAGTATAAGAAAAATATAACAAAGGCAATGCCGCTTAAGACATGCCACCAAGAGCACAAGAACCCAAAAAGAGACTTAAGAGGAAGCAAAGTCTTGCGGGCAAAGCCTTTGACAGGTATCTTTTTTAATGGTTTATGCGCTTTTTGCAGAAACTTTTTTATCTTTTTTTGCTTTAGCATTTTTTGAAAGAGCCTTTTTGATGTCTGCGATGTTTATTACACCTGTAATTTTAGCTAAAAGTCCAAAAGTTGCAAGTCCAAAGAGGCAAAGCCCCAAGAATAAAGATAATTTGATGAAAAAGTGGAAATCAAGCCAGTTGCCGAAATATAGCCTTAGACCATAGTCAGAGGTCTTTAGAACGATGCCCATGATAATGGCGCAGAAGGTTATTTTTATAATCTGTTTTACCAGAGAGTGCTCAATGTTCCAGAATCCGCGTTTTTTGAGGCCAAAGTAATATAAAAAGAAAGATACTATGGAAGAAACAGCTGAGCCTGCGGCAATGCCAATGTGCCCGAAAGGGAAAGCCAGAGCCATAGAGGCGGCAATGTTGACGATAAAAGAGACAAGCCCGTATTTAACAGGGGTTTTGGTGTCTCCTCTAGCGAAGAGGTTGGGGGCCATGGCTTTGACGCATACATAGAAAGGCAGGCCAATGATGTAGGCAATGATTGCTTTATAGGTCATTTCTGTCTCAAAGGCACCAAAACGTCCGTGTTGGAAAAGGATGTTGGTTATGGGTAATGCCAGAATTATGATGGCAATCATTGCAGGAATCGCGAGCATTGCTCCATATTCGAAGGCTTTGCTTTGGGCGTGGCGGGTTTGAGCGTCATCATTGTTTTTGATGTGGGTAGATAGAATAGGCAATAGGGCAACGCTTATGGCGGCGCCGACTACGCCAATTGGGAGCTGTTGGATTCTATCTGCGTAATAAAGCCAAGAGATTGCGCCGGGGGCAACCAATGAGGCAATTATGGTGCTGACCATGACATTTATCTGATAAATGCCTGAGCCCAAAATGCCGGGAGCCATTCTTTTGAAGAGTGTTTTGATGTCCTTATCTTTTAAGAGTTTGGGCATGTTAAATTGAATGTTAATAAACATTTTTTCTTTACGGAGAAAGTAGCGAAGCCACAAGACCTCAATAAAGCCGGCAAAAGTTATGCCGAAAGCTATGCCATGGGCAGTTGAGGGGGCAAAAGGCACAAAGATAAAGACCGAAGCCACCATTAAGAGGTTTAGGATAATAGGGGCAGAGGCTGGGGCGGCAAATTTGCCGAGAGAGCTTAAGATTCCTGACTGGAAGGAAACTACAGAAATAAACAGCAGGAAAGGGAAAGTTATGCGCGAAAGGGTTGTGGCTAGGGCCAGTTGCTCCGGATTGCTTGCGAATCCCGGGGCGAGGATGGTGACGATTGCAGGCATTATAATCTCTATAACAATAACAAATATTGTAATAAAGAAGGCCAGAACAGATATGGCGGCAGAAGAAAATTTGCGGGCTTCTTCTTTGCCGTCGCACAGTTTTTGAGAGACGATAGGCACAAAAGCCGAGGCGAATGCGCCTTCGGCAAAGAGACTGCGGAATAAATTGGGTAGTTTGAAGCTGACAAAAAATGCATCAGATATCAATCCGGCACCAAGATATTTAGCCAAAACCATGTCTCTTAAAAAACCGGTGATTCGGCTTAAAAAAGTGAAACTGCCAAAAGTGGCTATGGACTTGAATAATGACATATAAAAGGCGGCCTTTTTTTGTGATTTTCTATTTTTTTGTCGATTATTAACTATTTAGTATTGATTTTTAGGTATTATATTGTATAAGTTAGGCTAAGTCTAATAAAGAAGTATAAATATATACATGAAATATTGCTAATAAAACTTGACAAAAAAGTTATTTTTTGTGATAATAGACAAAAGAGGGTAATGTTTCTTATGGAGAAGAACAATGAGTAATGAAGAAAAATTAAGTCCGGGGTTGGCAAGAGCAGTGCTCAGCCACAGTGACAAAACAAAAGAATTTACAACGAACGGCGGTAAAGCGCCTAGCTATATTGCTAATGGCCTTGAAGAGCCTACGTTAGGAGTTAACAAGGTTGCGTTCCATTTGGTGCAATCTGACAAGAACAAAGATTTGAATGATATTGCAAAGTCTAATGAAGAGCCAACATTCCAGCAAGTGTTGGTAGATGAATTGGCTAAAGCAGCTGATAGAGAGACTAAAGAGCAAGGGCAAGACAGAGAATTGCATGACAATGTTTCTGGAAAGTTAGCTCAAGAAGCTATTAAGGAAATGAATAACCAAAGAGCAGCACAGAAAGCTTTAGAGCAGGCTGCTGTAGTTAGATAAAAACAGTTTCTCCATAAGAATTAAAAACGGTCTCATTTAGAGACCGTTTTTTTGTGTGACTATTCTTTGTTGGCGCGCTTGCGCATGTGAGGGTCTAAAATCCTTTTGCGTAGACGCAGGGTTTTAGGGGTTACCTCTAAAAGTTCATCATCTTGGATATATGACAAAGCTTCTTCCAATGCCAATTTGCGAGGAGGGGTGAGGTTTATGGCCTCGTCCTTGCCAGAAGCGCGGATGTTGGTAAGCTGCTTGGCTTTGGTAGGATTGATTTCTAGGTCGTTTGTTTTGGTGTGTTCACCAATAATCATACCTACATATACCGGAACATTGGCATCAATGAACATTGGGCCACGGTCCTCAAGCTTCCACAAAGCATAGGCATTGGCAATGCCGTCTTCGCTGGAGATTAAGACGCCGTTTCTGCGGCCTTCAATCTCGCCTTTATGGTGCTGATAACTGTGGAACAGGCGGTTCATTACGCCGGTGCCTCTTGTGTCTGTAAGGAACTCTGAGTAATAACCAATTAAACCG
>JAISFX010000120.1 GCA_031263385.1 Lactobacillus sp. | reverse complement strand
CCCAATATCTGGAGGCCAGAATTTTTGCAGACATGGCCAGATGCAAACTGCAAAACATCCCATTTACTTATCCTGAGACAACCGGCTGCAAATCCCCAACCATTTGTGGCATCCTTGCCAAACCCGGTGATAACAACAAACTCCTATGGTCTCGTGCCTCATAAACAAATAAGGAGGCTTAATTAATTAAGCCTCCTTATTTCCCATTTATACAATTTTTTTATGAGATATCTTCCCATTTGAGGAACGCTGCCAAGGCTATTGAATTAGCCTTTGTTTCGGGAGAGTCTCCTCTTGAGGGTAACACCACTGGTGCAGAAGCTCCGCACAAAACGCCTGCAGCAGGAGTCTCGTGGGCTTCTTCCAGTTTATAAAAAACATTGCCGCCTATATAATCATGAAGCAAGACTGCGTCCACATCACCGGCAATATTCCCCTTAAAATTTTTGGTCTTAGCAACAGCCTCCGACCAAGCCATGTCCAAAGACGATGGCTCAACAATAGCCGGATGAAACTCCTGCTTATCACTCATATCTTTAAGAGTAATAGCATCGGCAAAAACCGCCTCACGAATATTATCTTCGTCGATAATCTCTGAAGGCACCATCACCGCAACTTTAGGAGAATTAATTTTAAATTTATCCATAACCCTCACTAATGAATGAACAATTTTCTTCTTATCATTAAAGTTAGGGTATTTGTTTACTGCCACATCAGACACAAACAAAAATTTACCGGTATAAATCCACTCATATACTGTCACATGGCTTACAAAACCATCATGTGGCAACCCAAAAGTTCTGTTGATGATTGTTCTCACAAACTTCTTAGTACTGACAATCCCTTTCATGAGAATGTCTGCCTTACCTTCTTTTATGAGAGCGATTGCCACTTTAGTGGCTTCAGAATAAACTGTGCCACCATCGATGCAATGAACAATTTCATACTTGCCGGCATCAATTTCATTATCTCGGCAAAGAGCCTTAATTTCAGCACTGTCTCCAACCAATATGGCATCAACAATACCTTCATTAACAACGGCATCAACTGCCATTAATGTATTGAGCTCATGCGCACATGCAACAACCAGCACATTTTTCTTTTCAGCATCTTTAAGGATGCTTTTAATTTCTTCAAAATTTTTCATAGGGGGTATATTTTTTAAGTTTTTTTTATTCTATACAAAATAGCACAAACTAATTCTAGTTCAAGCGCATGGTACTCCAAAATAGCCTTTTGGTCAAACAAAAAAGGCCGAGATAAAATCCCGGCCTACAAATCTCTCAAAATTCATATAATGAATTAGACGAACCCTAAATCTTCTCTACCTGAGTAAACTCAAGCTCTACAGGGGTTGAACGCCCAAAGATTGAAACAGAAACCTTTAATCTGCTCTTTTCTGTATCAACATCTTCGACCAAACCAACGAATGATGCAAATGGTCCGTCATTAACTCTAACCTGTTCACCAATTTCGAAGTTGATAATAGTCTGAGGTCTCTCAACACCGTCCTGCATCTGCTTGATAATCTTCTGAGCTTCTGCCTCTGTAATAGGCTGAGGCTTGTTACGACTACCCAAAAACCCTGTAACCTTTGGAGTGTTTTTAACTACATGCCAACTATCGTCAGACATCATCATTCTAACCAATACATACCCCGGAAAGAACTTGCGCTCAGAGCTAACCTTAGCTCCTTTTTTAACTTCAATAACTTCTTCCGTAGGAACAATCACCTCAAGGATTTTATCATCCATTTTTTTCAAAATCGCTTGTTCTCTAATAGATTCGGCAACCTTCTTTTCCGAACCTGAATGAACATGTACTACATACCAACGAGCGCTCATAAAACTATCTCCGCTTACATTACGTTAAAGATTGTTCTAACAATCCAACCCAAAATCTGGTCAACAAAAAAGAAAAAGGTTGAGGCAATAGCAACAATAATCACAACCATTATTGATGTTCTGGTAACTTCACTTTTAGTCGGCCAAGTAACTTTTTTAACTTCTTGTTTTACTTGTCTGAAAAATTGAATTGGATTAACCTTTGCCATAGCTTTTTACCTTCAAAAATTTTGCAACAATTTCACAACTGACAGGCAATTCTAGACGATATTGTAAATAAATATCAAGATAATTCGCTTGAAATTAATAAACTTTTATCAAACAACAGCTAATATTAGCCATATTAACTATAACATTGCCCAAATTTAACGAGAACATAAACTATTAAACAAAATATTGCAATACCTTTTTTAATTAAACCCTATTTTGCACTATTGCAAAAGCCCAAAAACAAAAAGGACAAAATAAATGAGCCCAATCAATGACTACAGAAACTTTGAAGAAGAGCGCAAACTACAGCACATACAAAGAGACCCCATCTTCAAAATCATTGAATTAGATTGCCCTCTAATCACTTCTGTTAATTTTGATGATGACATGGGTCACCACCCTGATGATTATATAGAACTAAGCAAAAGCATTGCCAAAAACACTCACATCACCCAAATGTCCAGCTTAAGATTTCTGCACTCCACCGGTTCAGAAGAGTTTAAAAATTTGATGGATACACTAAAGAACCGAAGCACTCCCTGTATAATAATGGGCAACAGCAGCTATGCCGGTTATGAAGCCTATACATCCGACGGCTCAAAATACGATGTAAGCAACCTGAAAGAAAGCGGCTATAGCCAAATTCCCTCTAATGAATCTGTTTTCAAAAAAATCCAAGGCCTCGGTACCGATGACATATCTCTGACAGATTTCTCTGCCCCCCAGAAGTCTCTAAGCACCGATGAGATTAAAAAATATACCTCACGGCTAACCCCTGAACAAGCTCAAAGACTAATGTACGTTACCTGCGGAGAAATCCCCGAGTTACAAATCAATGGTGAAGCAAATGATATACTTCTGGGTTGCCTTGAAGATGTCTTTGCCAATGAGGCAATAAGCAAACTCCCTACTAACAACCCTCCCTCTGCAATATCATATAGCTATAATATATCTCCCGATATAAGCGTCTCCATAAAGCTTGTTCGCAATAAACACGGGCAATACGTTGACGCAAATACTTCAAACAATGAAGAAAACATAGAAGATATAATAAACTCTACTAAAGAGCGCATACATAAATCAGACAAAAAGCAACCAGCCTCAACAAAGCATAAAATAAACAACCAAACATCTTTAGAGAGATAACAAAAAGGACAAATAAAACCATGAACAACAGTACCACCAAATTTTCTGGAAAAGCCGAAGTATATGCCAAATCCAGACCAAGCTATGCCCAACAAGCAATAGATTACCTCGCAGCCTGTGGAGTGAACAACAACTCCAAAATCGCTGACATAGGCTCAGG
>JAISFX010000109.1 GCA_031263385.1 Lactobacillus sp. | reverse complement strand
CGGCGGCTAGAGAAAGAAATTATCTTATTCTTATCTACCCAAAAACGCACAGAAACAAGGTCATCTTCTTCATTAGGGTCAGAATTTACGGCTCTTAAGATAAAAACAACACCTTTAGGGGTGGTAAAATAACGAGGGCGGGTGTCAAGCTCTGTTAAGGCCTCGGCGGTGTCCTCATCTATGCCATAGCCACTGCAAAGGATACAGGGGTTTTCTTCGGACTGATAATTGATATTATGCCAGAAAAAACTCTGCCCTTTTTTTAGCTTTACGGCATTTGTAAAAGGTTCGTTTATCTTCGCCTTACCGTTAGAATCAAAGACTACGGTGAAAGGGACGGTGGTGTATTTTTTGCTTTTGGCCATAGCGTTATCCTTGGGTTATTGCACATAATGAGAATATAACTATAGCTTTTAATTAATCATTAATATAAGATTTTCATCAAAGAGGATAATTAACAATGAAAATATTAGTACAGAGAGTTGATGAGGCTGCTGTCAAGGTTGGCGGAAAGACTGTCGGGCAAATCAGCAAAGGGATGTTGCTTTTGGTTGGGGTTATGAGAGGTGATAACCACGATATCGCTGACTGGATGGCTAATAAAATAGCCAATCTACGCATATTTGAAGATAGTGACGGCAAAATGAACTTGGCACTTAAAGACGTGGGTGGAGAGGTTTTGGCGATATCGCAGTTTACGCTTATGGGAGACTGCTCGAAAGGAAACCGACCGAGTTTGTTTCATGCTGCGCCGCCAGAAGAAGCGAACCCGATGTACGAATATTTTGTTGATAAGCTTAAGGGGTATGGAATAAAGGTAGAGACAGGTATATTTCAAGCAGAAATGAAAGTGTCTCTTATTAACGACGGCCCCGTTACATTTATGATAGAGCGTGGAGCCAACGCCAGCAAAGAAAGCTTATAAGCCGCGCCAACCACTTAAAAGGTCATGGTGCTTGTTTAGGTATATAAATTTGGAGGAAGAATATGACTGAAGATATTCTTAAAAAGTATTACGATAACTATGATGAGGAAAGTAGGCTACTGAAAAAGAGCGGTGTGCCTGAGTTTGTTACAACAATCAAGTATGTAGATAAGTATTTGAAAAATGGAGACCGTATTCTTGAGATTGGTGCAGGAACGGGGCGTTATTCTCACTATTTTGCTCAAAAAGGATTTGAGGTTGAAGCTGTTGAACTTGTGCAAAGCAATATTGATGTATTTAACAAAAACACCAGGCCAGAAGAAAATATTAATGTTAGGCAGGGTAATGCCTTGGACCTGTCATTTTATGGTGATAACAGCTTTGATATAACTTTGCTTTTGGGGCCAATGTACCACCTTTTTAGCGAACAAGATAAGTTGAAGGCATTGTCTGAGGCAATAAGGGTTACAAAAAAAGATGGGGTTGTTTTTGTTGCTTATTGCATGAATGAGGCATCTATTATCAGTTATGGCTTTTTAAAGGGCATATTGTTGATGCAATTGAACGTGGCGTTATTGATGCAAAGACCTATAAATTTGCATCTGTACCTGATGAGATATTTGAACTATACAGGCAAGATGATATCGACAAGCTGAGGAATAATTTTGATGTTGAGCAGTTGCATTATATAGGCACTGATATGTACACCAAATATATTCAAGATGTTATTGAAAACTTGAGTGACGAGATGTTTGAGAAATATCTGGAGTTTAACAGTCTGATATGCGAGCGCAAAGACATGGTGGGGATGTCACACCACACGTTGGATATTTTTAGGAAGAAATGATACCTACAAGGCAATCTATTTAAGAAAGCACCCTAAAATCAATAGGGTGCTTTTTTAAGGTTAGTCGTCTTAGAGCAATTTTATATTGCGCTTTTGACATTCATCTATGGTGGATTGAGGCCAGACAGAGCTTTGGACCTCGCCAATGTGCAACTTGTTTAGAAAATACATGCAAAGTCTGGACTGACCTATGCCGCCGCCAATGGTATAAGGCAGGCGAGCGTTGATGATGTCTTGATGGTATGGCAATTTGCTTCTATCCATATTGTTAGAGGCCTCAAGTTGTTTGATGATTATGTCCTCATCAACCCTGATGCCCATAGAGCTGATTTCCATAGCCTTGTTCAGTGGCGGAAACCACAATAAAATGTCGCCGTTTAGTTGCCAATCATCATAGTCTGGGGCTCGGGTGCCGTGAGGTTTGCCACCTTTTAGGGCATTGCCTATCTTCTCAACAAACACTGCGCCGTGTTTTTTGCAAAATTCGTTTTCGCGGTCATCGGCGGATAAATCAGGATACAAATCCTCTAAAGCCTGAGAATCAATGATAGTTATGTCCTGAGGCAGATAACGCTCAAGAAATGAGTATTTGCCAACAATCATATCCTCTAAGTCCTTAAGGCAGGAGAATATTTTTTTGACAGTTTCTTCTAGTTTGTTTTGAGTTCGGTCTTTTTTGGAGATGACCATCTCCCAATCCCACTGGTCAACATATATGGAATGTGTGGGGTCAATATCATCATCGCGGCGGATAGCGTTCATATCCGTATATAGACCATGTCCTTCTTCAAAGGCATATTTGCCAAGGGCCATGCGCTTCCACTTGGCTAGGGATTGGACAATCTCTACTCTTTCATTGGGGATATTTAAGACATCAAAATCAACCGGCCTTTCGATACCATTTAAGTTGTCATTAAGCCCTGATGATTTGAACACGAACAAAGGGGCAGAAACTCTGGTAAGGTTCAGCTTTTGTGATAAATCTCTCTCGAAGAAATCTTTAATTTCTTTGATGGCTTTTAGGGTATCAAGTACCGACATTTTTGACATATTAAGTCTCCTTTATTTTGAAATTAGCTTGTTTTGTTTAATAAACCGTGAACCGTGTCGACATCCTTGTCACCACGGCCGGAAAGGTTGACAACAATAATATTATCCTTAGGCAGTTCTTTTGCCTTTTGGAGAGCCGCATAGACGGCATGGGAAGATTCCAGAGCAGGAATGATGCCTTCCATTTTAGAAAGCATCAGAAAAGCCTCTAAAGCCTGTTCATCACTAACTGCCACAGAATCCAATCTACCGGATGTTTTATAGTAAGAAAGCTCTGGACTGACACCGGGGTAATCAAGCCCTGCAGAAATGCTGTGAGTGGGAGCAATATTGCCTTGTTCATCCTTTAACAGCAGGCATTTATAGCCGTGGATGACCCCTTCGCTGCCCAGACCTAAAGTTGAGCAATGCTCTTTAGTATCCAACCCTTTGCCACCGGCTTCGGCAGCCAATAACTTGACCGTAGGCTTGTCAAGAAAAGCACTGAACATGCCGATAGCATTAGAGCCGCCGCCAACACAGGCAACGACATAGTCAGGAAGCCTTTGCTCTTTTTCTGCTATCTGCATTAGGGCTTCTTGGCCGATTATAGATTGAAAATGTTTGACCATCTCAGGGTATGGGTGAGGACCGACAGCAGAGCCGATGAGGTAAAAAGTGTCGCTATAGTTGGCCATAAGGTCCTCTAAGGCGGCGTCAACAGCGTCGCTTAGGGTTTTCTGCCCGTTAGACACGCTTATTACTTCTGCGCCAAGAAGCTTCATTCTAAAAACGTTTAAGGCTTGGCGTTTGGTATCTGCCTCGCCCATATAAACCGAACACTTTAAGCCGAACATGGCGCAAGCGGTTGCTGTGGCTACACCATGTTGTCCGGCTCCGGTTTCTGCAATTATTCTGGTTTTGCCCATTTTCTTAGCTAAGAGGATTTGGCCCATGACGTTGTTTAGTTTATGAGCGCCGGTATGGCATAAATCTTCTCTTTTTAGGTATATTTTAGCACCGCCGATATGTTTGCTTAGTCTTTCAGCATAATAAAGCGGAGTTTCGCGCCCTATATATTCCTTGCGGTAATAGTTTAGCTCTTTTATGAAGCTTTCATCTGTTTTGCTTTTGGCAAATTCTTCTGAGATGTTTTGCAGTTCATTAGAAAGCCCTTCAGGAACATATGTTCCGCCAAAGTTGCCGTAAAGTCCATTTTCTGTGTTATTTAAGTACATTTATTTTCTCCTTTTGGGTGTTTGCTTTATTCAAAAGGAGCCGGCATGTCTTATATTTTAAGGGATTTTAAACATAAAAAAACTGCAAGCTCCTTAATAGAGCATGCAGTCTGAAAATTTGTACAACCAATCATGCCCTATTAATAGAACCACCACCAGTTGTTTACATTTCTAACTAAATTTCTCATGAGGGTAATGCTAATATATAATTGCACCATTAGTCAACATAAATTTTAACTGCGCAGGGTTATGACGCTCTGCAGGTAGTCAAAATCTTCTTTTTTACAGCATATATAGACCTCGTGAGGCTTCCAATTATTGTTGAAAGTCTTTGGAGAGACCTCGTTTAGAGGGGAGGAAGTGTTGTAGCCATAAAACTCTAGTCCCAGATCTTTTAATATGGGCCATGCGCCGGCTAAATCCCACGGCTTTACTTGAAAATAGGTTGCTCTGGCACGGCCGGTGACAACGCAAAGCAAGGCAAAGGCCATTGAGTAATAATCGTTTATGGTTATCTTGTCTCCGTCGTAATTATGGTTTGGAGAACCTACCCAGTTGTTCATCAGGATAACTGATTTATTATCTGTTGCTTTTGGGGTTAGCTTTGTTTTTTTCTCTTTTTCAGTAAATGCATTCGTAAGTTGATAAGAAGCGGTGCCGTCGAAGTAGGCCAGTTCTTTAATA
>JAISFX010000065.1 GCA_031263385.1 Lactobacillus sp. | reverse complement strand
AACACATGCAGAGCACAAAGAACGTTTTGATATAGTGCGTAAACTTGAAAAGAAAAAAGGTATTCATATCGCGGTTGTGGCAGACCTGCAAGGCCCAAAACTAAGAGTTGGCGAATTTGCAACTGGAAAAGTTTTGCTTAAAGAAGGTGATGAATTTTTGCTTGATATGGACCCAAAACTTGGTACAGACAAAAGAGTTTGCCTTCCTCATAAAGAAATTTTTCAGGCTATTAAGCCGGGTGATGAACTGCTTTTAGACGATGGTAATATTGTTCTTACAATTAAGAAAAATGATTCTAAAACTGCAGTTACTAAAGTTAAATACGGCGGATATTTGTCCTCTCATAAGGGGGTTAACCTGCCAAATATTCAGTTGCCAATTTCTGCTATTACAGAAAAAGACAGAGAAGATTTGAAGTTTGCTCTTAAAATGGGTGCAGATTATGTGTCTTTGTCATTTGTGCAGAGAGCCGATGACGTTAAAGAAGCTAAGAAGCTTGTAGGTGACAAGGCGTGGATTATATCAAAGCTTGAGAAGCCAAGTGCTATTGACGATTTGGATGAGATTATTCAATTGTCAGATGCAATTATGGTTGCCCGTGGAGATTTGGGTGTTGAATGTCCGGTTCAGGATGTTCCTGTATTGCAAAAGAGAATCGTTGGAAAGTGTCGTGAATATGGACGCCCTGTTATTGTTGCAACACAGATGCTTGATTCTATGATTAACAACCCAAGCCCTACACGTGCAGAAGTGTCTGACGTGGCAACTGCGGTTTATGATGGTGCTGATACAGTTATGCTTTCAGGCGAGACTGCTGCCGGAAAATACCCTGTTGAAGCTGTTAAGATGATGGCTAATATCATTAAAAAAGTTGAGAGTGATGAGTTGTTTCTCAAAATAATGGAAAAGACCAGAAAAATCCATTGCTGCATGAATGAATCTGATGCCATTACTTATGCTGCGACTCACGTTGCAGATGTGTTGAGCAGAGTGTCAGCAATTGTTACCTACACAACATCAGGACTGACAACTTTATTACAGGCAAAAGAAAGACCTTCTCTTCCAATTTTAGCGGTTACTCCTGACATAAATGTTGCAAGACGTTTGGGAATTGTTTGGGGCACAACAAGCTATATAAACAGCGAGAAATATTCATCATTTGAAAAGATTGAAGAAATCTCCATTAAGCTTGTAAAGAAAGAAGGTTATGCAAAATCCGGAGACCACATTCTCATAACAGCCGGTTTCCCCCTTCACAAAGCGGGAAGGACTAACATACTTCACATTGTCCAAATCCCATAAATTGTGTATAATGGACTACTAATACAGAAGCTGTAGGACAAAACGCTCGTCATGTACTAAAAGGTACATTCGCTCGCGTTTTGCCTTGGCTTCTTATTATTAGCCTCATTCTACCCAATTTAATTGGCTTCTTATTATTAGTCTCATTCTACCCAATTTAGTTTTATCCAATTTAGAAATGTGATGATGAGGATTTAAAAATAAAAAAGCCTGCGTAATAACAGCAGGCTTTTAATAAACTTTAGTACAAATTAACCTTGACGGCATTTGTTCTTTGGGTTTTTCTTATCTATGATATAAACACGACCTCTACGCTTAACCATTTTGCAGGTAGCGCTGCGTACTTTCTTAGATTTCAAAGAGCTATAGCATTTCATTTTCATTATTCCTTTGTTAATTTGCTCGCAACTTAACGAAATTATTAACATTTGTCAACTCTAAAATTGATATTAGTGTTAAAAACTGTATACTAGAGTGCATATTAGGGAGATATCTTATGAAAAAATGCTTGTTTTTGCTAGGGTTTTGCTTGTTTTCTGCTCCGGCGGCGGCTCAGATGCCTTATATGGAAGAGGTTAGGGCGTTGGGTTCGGTTGCAGGGCAGGGAATGGCTTGTGGTGCATCAAAATATGATACATTTGAGATGTTGGCCAGAGCTATTCTTATTACTAAAGCGCCTTCAGATAAAATTCAGTCAGATGGGATGTATGCTTATAATGAAGAAAAGGCCAATGCCTATTTTTCTAAGCGATTGGATGGTTTTTATGAGTGTGCAGCCATTAACAGACGTTTTGATGCTCAAGATATTTTTAAGGTAAGGTTGTATGGTGATGGGACAATACAGATGCCTGACGGCAAAATATTTACGCCCCGAGTGGCTTATGATGCAACACTTGTATATAACAAGAAAAACAAAGTAAGAGAAGATGCTCAGGCTATTTATGACGGCGGGGCTCGTGATAATGTTGACATTAAGATAAAAAGCGAGGGGATTGAGTCTGTTCAGACCAAGGAAACTGTTGCCACAGTTAGAGAGCCAGACCCTTATATGCCGGCGAGAGTGGAGGCGATTCACCCTAACCAAGTTCAACAAGGGGCAAGAGAAGTGCCTGCTGAAATGGCTGGTTCTGCAACAATTAAGCACATAAAATCGAAATATAAATAGATTAACGGATATTAGGTTCGTTCTTATTGCTTTTATCTATGGTTTTGTCTTTATTGGAAACGATATTGCGGAGTTTGTCTCTGGATTTGGGAGAAAGTATGTAAGATGGTCCTAAATCTTTATCTACGCTTTGGATTTCTTCCTTATATTTATCCATCATTGGGTGACCGGAATTTTCTTCACGGTTAGGCATCCATTCTTCTACATAAAACTTGATGTCGTGAGGGGGTATCTTTGAGCTAACTCCCCATAATATATTATACATTTCATCGTAGTTTTTATTATCAATGTTAATTTCTGCCAATTCAGGATTGAGATTTCTTAATTCTTCAAATTCTTTTTTTATTTCAAGCCTCTTTTGGGGCTGTCTTTCTTTTAATTTGCTTCCATACTTTTTGAACAAATTGCTATCTTCCGGCAGTTTTCTATAAAAATATAGCGAGTAGCGTGCTTCTATTGATTCTTCATACTCTTTTGCACTCATGTTTTCAGGATATTGGTATTGGAAAGCCATTTTGTCTGAGTATTTAAACCCTTTTTCTTCTAACTCGTTGTCAAAAAGCTCAGGAGGAGACTTCCAACCGCCAAATGTATCGCGATAAAAAATATCTCCTATAGTTTCGGCGATTATTTGCTCTTCCCAAGAGTTTTTGTATTGTATGGTCATGATATATCCTTTCTTGTTATTGAGAATAACATGGGTTTAAATAGGTTGCAATCTTGATTGTTATGGTTATACTCCCCTAAGCTTATACGTTTTTAGGGAGTTTTTATAAAATGGCTAGTTATCAATATATTTATGTTATGCAAAATTTAACGAAGGTTTTCCCGAGTGGAAAAGAGCTTTTTAGAGGTATAACATTGTCATTCTTGCCGGGTGCAAAGATTGGTGTGCTTGGTGTTAATGGTGCCGGTAAGTCTACTTTGTTGAAAATTATGGCCGGTGTTGATAAAGATTTTAATGGTGAGGCTTGGGCTGCTGACGGTGTTAAGGTTGGTTATTTGGAGCAAGAACCAAAGCTTGATGCATCTAAAAATGTTATTGAAAACATTATGGATGGCCTTGGCGAGACCAGAGATTTATTGAAGCGTTTTGAAGAAGTTTCAGCCAAATTTGCAGAACCTATGAGTGATGATGAAATGAATGCTCTTATTGAAGAGCAAGCAGAGCTTTCTGAAAAAATTGATGCCTGTAATGGTTGGGATTTTGAGCGTATGATTGAGGTTGCTATGGATGCTTTGCGTTGTCCTCCTAGTGATGCTGATGTTACAAAGCTTTCCGGTGGTGAAAAACGCCGCGTGGCTCTTTGCCGTTTGTTGCTACAGAAGCCTGACATGCTGCTTTTAGATGAGCCGACCAACCACTTGGATGCCGAATCGGTTGCATGGCTTGAGAAATACCTTAAAGATTATGCGGGAACAGTGGTTATGGTTACCCACGATCGTTATTTCTTGGATAATGTTACAGGTTGGATTCTGGAGCTTGACCGTGGGCAGGGAATTCCTTATGAGGGCAACTATTCAAGATGGTTGGAGCAAAAACAAAAGCGTTTGGAGCAGGAATCTCGCGAAGAAACTGCTCGTCAAAAGACTTTGGCGAATGAATTGGAATGGATTCAGAAGAACCCTAAGGCTCGTCAGGCCAAATCTAAGGCTCGTATTAATGCATATGAGGATTTGTTAAATGCTTCTGTGAAAGACAAATTAGACCATGCGATAATTAATATTCCGATGAATGAGCGTCTTGGCGATATGGTTATTGAAGCTAATGGCATAAGCAAAGGCTATGGCGACAGGCTTCTTATTGATAATTTATCATTCAAAGTTCCGAAGGGGGCAATTGTGGGAATTATTGGGCCGAATGGTGCCGGTAAAACGACATTGTTTAGAATGATTACAGGGCAAGAAAACCCTAATTCCGGAGAGTTTAAGGTTGGTGATACGGTTCAGCTCGGTTATGTTGACCAGTCTCGTGATAATTTGAACCCTAATAAAAATGTTTGGGAAGAAATATCTGACGGGTTAGATATAATTGAACTTGGTAAAAACCAAATGCCTTCGCGTGCTTATGTGGGGCAGTTTAACTTTAAGGGCGGAGACCAACAGAAGAAGGTGGGACAGCTTTCGGGTGGTGAGCGTAATCGTGTGCATTTGGCAAAGATGCTTAAGAAAGGCGCGAACGTTATTCTTCTCGACGAGCCTACCAATGATTTGGACGTTGATACTTTGCGTTCATTGGAGGAGGGGATTTCTTCATTCCCGGGTTGTGTATTTGTTACATCCCACGACCGTTGGTTTTTGGACCGTTTAGCAACACATATCTTAGCCTATGAGGGAGATTCTCAGGTTGTTTGGTTTGAGGGTAACTTTGAAGAGTATGAGAAAGATAAGGTAAGACGTCTTGGCTCTGATGCGGCAAACCCACACAGGGTTAAGTATAAGCCGTTGGTTAGGTAAGAGTCTTATGCATAAATTAAAGCCCGCTTTTAGCGGGCTTTTTGTTGGTTTGGACAAAATCTTTACATTATAAAAATGATGTGATATGGTGTGGGCGAAAAATAACTATTATAAACCAGAAATTAAATATGATATGAAACGAATTATTGTTTTTTTAGCAATGTTAGCCGTTGCTATGAGTGCATTTGCGCAAAACAGAGTTGATCTGTGGCCGGAATATGACGTGATAACCAAGTACCAGCATAAAGCTGATACATGGGCAGAGCTTGATGAAGAAATAAAGGAGAATCCTGAAAAATATTTCTCAAAGCAGGAATTACGTGAATATCAGATACCGTCAACCGATTATGACAAAGAGGTTGATTTAAAGGTCATGCAGGTGTGGCTTTCGGCGAGACCTGAAGTTGTTAGGAAGGTAACTTCTTTTGATGCAGGAGATGTGGAACACGAAAATGATGGGGAAATGCTCTATTTGTTTGAAGATGAAAATGAGGGAGTTTTCTTAGCCATTTTTGAAAATGATGGCGAGATAGGGTTGAATTCCTTTGAATTTAGCTCCGGAAAAATAGAAGAAGTGATTATTACCTCATTTAAAGGTACAGCTTCTGAGATTGTAGGAAAGTATAAAATTGAAGTTGACTGGGGTAGGGTTGTTGTCTCCCACACAGTTACCGGCGAAAAGGTATTTGACGGTATTGTTAAAAAGGATAAGACAGTTCTTTTTGAGGATGCGACCTTTAAAAATTGGTCATCTTTTGGGGCAAGACTGGAAGAACTATTGGTCGAATAATGAAAATTTATAAATATGAGAAAGCTCGCGAAAGCGGGCTTTTGTCATTTTTAGACAAAAAGTGTTGCCTTGAGAGTTTTTTTATGATATATAAGAGTTTAATAAATTAAGTATTGTTTCACATTTAATAATTATAACCATGAATAAAATTATTTTAATCTCAGTTTCGCTGCTTTGTGCAGCAGTTTTTGGTGTTAGTGCGCAGTCATATGAATTTGACAACACGGTAGTAACCATATGCGAAGAACCGGCAGAGGGTTATCCGGAATTTAGCCAAGAGGATTATAATGCTGAAATTTCAGCGAAAATAATTCAATCTCTGATTAATAAGGAATATAAGGGTGTTGGCGGAGACTTTGCCAAGGTGCAAAACGCCGATCCGGAAGCCATAAGAGGTGCTCTTACCGACCAGTTTAAAAAGCCGGATGGTCGGCAAATCCTTATTTTTAGATATGAAAAAGAGGATGCCGGTGTTAGTGATGTTCAGGATGTCTATACTTTCTTTGATGTCAATGACAGCAAAGAAGATAAGGAAGTTCTCTTCTTTATGAGAAAAGGAGTATATACATCCATCCGTTACGATGGTTCATTTTACATCATAATGATGTATCAGGACCAAAACGGGAACTGGGTTATGCTTAGCACTTCGGACTTTCGTGCTGCGACTAGAGAGCCGATTATTCTTGCCCTCAAAGACGGCAAGACGTATGAGATGAGTGTTGACTGGGGTTTGGTAACAATTAAGTACGACGGAGAGTTGTGCTTAAAAGGAAAGTTTCACAACTTCACCGCAAATAAGCCCGAGATAGAGATCTATAAAGGGTCAAAGGCTAAGTATTTGCACGTTCGGGAATTAAAAAAATAACACGTGAATAAAAAAGAAAAGGGGATGAGCCGTATATGGTATCATTCCCTTTTCTGTTTTTAAATTACGTCTCTGATTTGTTGTTCTGTAATAACTCCGGCACGCAGGAGACGCCAGTAATCAGGAGTGGTTAAATCTATAATCGTTGAGGGTTGAGTTTGAGGGCTGCGGCCATCATCTAGGATAAACTCTACGCTGTCTTTTAATTGGGCCCAGACCTCGGGTGCGCTCTGAGGGTTATCTTGCCCTGAGATATTGGCGGTGGTAGAGACTATTGGGCAGCCGGCTTTTTTGATTATATCTAAGTCTATTTTGCAATCAGGCATTCTGAATGTTACTTTATTAGAACCGGCACAAGCGCCGTCTAGCTTATGGTCATTGGGGTTTCTGTTTAACAAAATAGTTAAAGGACCGGGCCAGAATTTCTTTGCTAATTTTTCTAGCCTTTCGTCATAAACAGCGAGGCCTTTTATGTCTGATATTTTGGAAATCAGAATTATCATTGGTTTGTCATGAGGGCGTCTTTTTATTTGGTATATTTTTTCAATTGCCTCAGCATCGAAAGCGTTTGCACTTAGCCCATAGAGGGTATCTGTCGGAATTGCGACAACACCGCCATCTTTGATTATTTGAGAGGCTCTCTCTATGTTCTCTTTGCTGTTTTTAAAAATGTTTTCCATTAGTTAGCTTTCTTTAAACACTTGGAGCTTATACTACACTAAATATAATTTGTTAAGAGGAAAATGCTATGTTGAAAGTTGAGATAGATAATAAAAAAAGCGAAAAATTCCAAGTTAAGGTTGTTGTTTT